>NZ_JBIAFO010000012.1:0-232457 GCF_042869355.1 Streptomyces sp. NPDC007088 | reverse complement strand
CCCGCTCTAACGCCGCGCGGCGGGGTGGGGGGGGGCGGGGGGGGGCCGCCCCGCGGGGGGGCCCCCGCGCGGCCCCCCCCGGCCGGGGGGGGGGCGGCCGGCGGGGGCGGCCCGCGGCGCTCGTCGTGCCCGGGACACGACCGGCCCGGCGGGCCCGGGACCCAGGGGTGGCTCGCTCACCCCTGCTGCGGGGGTGGCTCGCTCACCCCCGCTGCCACCCCAACCGCGGCCCCCCGCACCGCCCTTCGTCACGCGCCGGGAACTGACCCGGCCCGGACCGTTGACGTGTCCACCACCCCTGGCTAGCGTCAAAGAGCGCTCTCCGCGTGTGGGGGAGCCGTCCGGGGAAGCCCGCTGACAGGAAAGAGCCGCCCGCGACCTCCCCGGGGACACACAGGACCACCCGGTTCCGGCGAACCGGTCCACGAGGTGCCCCGACCGCCTCTGCGATCCTTCGTGTCCTAGTCCCGCCCGGAAGCCCCGTGCCCCCGAGGTGACAGATGTGCCGCGCCGAACGGTCCGACGTCCTGACAACGTTGTCCGTCCGTCCGCGCGCACGGCCCGGCCTCGTCCGGGGAGCGGGGGCAGCGAGCCGTACCGGTCACCACCCGCCCCCACACGCGGTGCGCCACCACCCGGACCCCTACCTCGTCCCGGCGACCGCCCGCACCGCGGCCGCCCGGACCGGAGAGTGATGAAGTCCTTCCCCCACGCGATCTCCCGCAGGACCACCCTCGCCGCCGCGACCGCCGCCGGCGGGCTGGTCCTCGCCTTCCTGCCCCTCACCGCGTCCGCCGCGAGCCCGGCGGTGGCCGACACCCGTGGCTCGGCCGCCGCCGAAGGGCTCATGACCATGTACGACGGCGACACCGCGCTGTTCGACGGAAACGGCTGGTGGACCTCGGCCAACGCCGTGACCGCCCTCATCGACCACATGCGGGTGAGCGGGGACTTCGGCTACGAGTCGGTCGTGTCCGAGATCCACGACCGCAACATCGACGCGCAGGGCGGCAACTTCACCAACGAGTACCTGGACGACACCGGGTGGTGGGGGCTGGCCTGGATCGACGCCTACGACCTGACAGGAGACACCAAGTACCTGGACACCGCCCGCGCCGACGCCGACCACATGGCTGAGTACTGGAGTGACCAGTGCGGTGGCGGGGTGCAGTGGAACGAGACGAAGGCGTACAAGAACGCCGTCACCAACGAGCTGTACCTCCAGCTCACCGCGGCCCTGCACAACCGTGTCGAAGGCGACACCCAGTACCTCGACCGGGCCAGGGCGGAGTGGGACTGGTTCAGCGGCAGCGGCATGATCAACGGCTCGAAGATGATCAATGACGGGCTCGGTGACGACTGCGCCAACAACGGGCAGACCACGTGGACCTACAACCAGGGAGTCGTGCTCGGCGGCCTCACCGAACTGGCCGGGGCCACCGGCGACAACGGCTATCTCGACACCGCGAGGGAACTCGCCGACGCCTCCACCGACTCCGGCGACATCACCGCCGACGGGGTGCTGCGTGAACCCGGGGAGGGGGAGTGCGCCGGTGACGGTGCCTCCTTCAAAGGGGCGTACGTGCGCGGACTCGGCGCGCTCAACACGCGGCTGGACGACCACCCGTACACCGGCTGGCTCGACCGCAACGCCGACGCCGCGTACGCCCACGACCGCACCGACCAGGACATCTACGGTTCGCACTGGAACGGCCCGCTGACCTCCTCCAACCACAGCTGCCAGCACAGCGCGCTCGACCTGCTGAACGCGGCCACCCAGAAATAGCCAGGACCGCGGCGCCGCCCCGCCCGCGCGACCGGCGCCGTTGTCCCCCGTACAGGTGGTTGCGGCGTGTGCCGGAACGGGTAGCCCACGGGTATGCACCTGCTCCCCCCGGGTCCGGTTCTGCCCAAGGCCGCGCTTCTCGCGCTGTCGCTGCCACCGCTGACACTCCTGCGGCACGCCCGCGCCCTGCGCCGCGCGGCCCGGACCGCGCCGCCGCCGGGCCCCGGCGCCCCCGTCCCCGGCATCGTGACCGCCGCGCCCGTACCGCCCCCGGGGGCCCGGCCCGCCGCCTCCCCCCAGTCGAGCCTGGAGGCGGCCCGCGTGCGGGCGGAGGCGGAGCTGAGGGACCGGGTCTCCGAGGTGGCCGCCCTGGTCGCCGCGCGCTGCGCGTAGGCAGGGGAGACCGGAACGCGGCGGCGGCCCGTCGAGGGGACGTACCGGTACACACGGTGGGAACCTGGGGTGTCCGCCCACCGCCGCACCAGGGGAGCCGCCGCCGTGCCCTCGTCCCGCCGGGCCCGTGGCCCCGAACCCGTCCCGCCCCCGCCCGGCGGGGTGCTGTGGAGCGTCGCGGGGGACATCCGCTCCCTGCTCCTGCTCCCGGCGGCGCTCACCCTCCAGGTCGCGCACCCGGCGGTCGGCGCGGGTGTGGACGAGTACTCCGTCTTCCGTACCGACCCGTGGGGCCGGGGAGCCCGCTCCCTCGCCTCCGTGCAACTGTGGGTCTACGGCGGGGACGAGGCGTTGGCCGAAGGGCGGCGGCTGCGCCGGCTGCACCGCGAGATCCGCGGCACCGACACCCTCGGCCGCCCTTACCACGCCCTCGCCCCGGATACCTACGCGTGGGTGCACGCCACCGGCTTCCCCGTCTACCAGCACGGCCTGCGCCTCCTGCACCGGCCGCTCACCCCCGCGCAGGAACGGCGGCTGTACGAGGAGTGGCGGCGGGTCGGCCGCGTACTCGGACTGCGTGAGAGCGATCTGCCCCGCACCGTCGAGGAGTTCTGGCCCGCCTTCCACCGCGTGCTCGCCGAGGAGACCGGCCCGAACCAAGTGGTCCACGACCTGCTCTCCGTCGACCTGCCGGTACCCCCGCCCGACCGCGGCCCCCGTCTCCCGCGCCTGGCCCTGCGCGCTCTGTGGCCCCTCCTGCTCCCGCCCCTCCTGCGGCTGCGCCGCTTCCTGACCGTCGGCTACCTGCCGCCCGAGGCCCGTGCGGCGCTCGGCCTGCCGTGGAGCGACCGCCAGGAGCGGCGACTGCGGCGCTTCAGCACCGTGCTGCGCCTGCTCGTCCCCGCCCTGCCCGAGCGACTGCGCTACCTCCCCAGGGCCCGCCGCGCCCGCGCCGCCGCCCGGCGCGGCGGCGCGGTGAGCACCCGACGGTGAGCGAACCCGCCCCGAACTCCCCCCGCTACGCCCCTTCCCTCCCGCCCACCACCCCGGTAACTTGCGCTCCGTAACCCCCGCGTCACACCCGCGTCCGTACCGCACTCCCCCCACGCGCCACCGCGCCGGAACCCTCCCGCGCGTCGTCAACGGGAGGCAACGAGATGCCCGCACGCGCGCACCCCGAGGAACACGTACGGCCCGAGGCGGACGCGGGGTCCAGGAGGGACGGACGACGCGGTGCGCGCCGCGCCAAAGCCCTCCTGCTCGGCGTCGCCCCCCTGGCACTGGCCGTCCCGCTCGTCACCGCCCCTGCGCAGGCCGCGAGCGGACCACCCCGCACCGGGTTCGAACGCGCCGGCGGGGCCCGCTGGACCACCCAGGCCGAGGAAGCCGCCTTCCTCGCCGCCGTCGACCGGGGCAGCGACCGCACCCGGGTCGAGACGGTCGCCACCACGAAAGAGGGCAGGCCCCTCACCCTCGTACGCGTCGGGGAGCGGCGCACCACGCACCACACGGTGCTCCTGGTGTGCAGCCAGCACGGCGACGAGCCCGCCGGACGCGAGGCGTGCCTGAGCACCGTCCGGGACCTCGCCTACGCGCGTGACGCCCGCACCCGCGCCTTCCTCTCCCGTACGACGGTCCTCGTGCTGCCCGACGCCAACCCCGACGGCAACGCGGCCGGCACGCGCGGCAACTCCGAGGGCGTCGACATCAACCGGGACCACCTCGCCCTGAGGACGGCGGAGGCGCGGGCGATGGCCGCGATCCAGCGCGACCGGCGGCCCGACCTCGTCTACGACCTGCACGAGTACGGCGCCACCCCGCCCTCCTACGACAAGGACCTCTTCGACCTCTGGCCGCGCAACCTCAACACCGCGCCCGCCGTGCACCGCGAGGCGCGGGCCCTGTCACAGAGCTATGTCCGCCCCGCCGCCCGCGCGGGCGGCCACTCGATCGGCACCTACGGCATCTGGACCGACCCCGCGACCGGGGACCCGGTCCGGCAGACCGCCGGGGACGGACAGGAACGCATCCTGCGCAACATGAGCGGCGTCAAGCACGCGGTCGGCCTGCTCGTCGAGAGCCGGATCGACGCGCTGTCCGCCGAGGAGAAGGCCGACCCGGCGCTCAACCACCGGCGCAGGGTCGACTCGCAACTCGACGCGCTCGACGGGCTGTTCACTTTCACGGACACGCACCGCGCGGCCGTGGAGAAGGCCACGACGACGGCCCGGCTGAGCGGGCTCCTGGACCGGGGCCCGGTCCACCTCGCCGGCGCCGACAACGAACCCGCCGCACCCGAGGACGTCCTCACCGACCCGCCGTGCGGCTACCGGCTGAGCGCGAGCCAGTACGCGGACGTCCGCGACGAACTGGCCCTGCACGGAGTCGCCGTCCACGCCGACCGCACGGGCGGCGGGGCCCTCGTCCCGCTGCGCCAGTCGCTGCGCGCCCTGATCCCGCTGCTCCTGGACGCCCGCGCGCGCTACCCGCTGACGGCCGCTACCCCGGTCGAACACTGCTGACGCCTTCCGCGCGTCCTCCCGTGCCCTCTCCCGGCCACCGGGCCGGGCACCCCGCACCTCCGAGCGTGTCACCCGGAGGCGGCCGCGACCAGTTCGGCCGCCTCCCGCGCACAGCCCCAGGCCACCGTGACCCCGGCCCCGCCGTGACCGTAGTTGTGCACGACCGGGGTGCCGTCCGCGAGGCGTTGTGCCTCCATGCGCACCCCGCCGGTGCGCCCGGGGCGCAGTCCGACCCGGTGGCCGAGCACCTTCGCGTCCGCTATCTCGGGCCGTACCGCCGCGCAGCCACGCACGATCTCCCGGGCGGTGGCCGGGTCCGGTTCCCGGTTCCCGTCGCCGACCTGAGCGGTCCCGCCGAGGATGAGACCGAAGGGCTGCGGCAGGAAGTACACCGAGAGCGGCCCGCCCGAGGCGACCGCCCCGAACCACGTGTCCACGCCCGGGTTCTCGACGATCACGAGCTGACCGCGCACGGGATGGACGGCGGCATCGGGCACCAGCTCGCGGGCCGCGAGCCCCGCGCAGTCGACGACCACCCGGGCCTGCCGCCCCGCCTCCTCCAGGGCACGCACCTTGCGCGCCAGGAGCCGGCCGCCGTGCGCCAGCAACTCCCCGGCCAGCCACGCCAGATGCGTCGGCATGTCGATGACCGGCAGCCGCGCCCACAGCCCCGGCCCGCCCGCGTACTCCCGCGCGGTGGAGGGCCGCAGACCGGGTACCTCCGCCGCCCACGGACCGAGATCACCGAGCGAGATCCCCGCCTGCACCCCCGCGACGAGCCGGACGCCGGTGCGGTCCGGCTCGCCGGTGAGCCCCCCGTACACCTCCAGCGACTCCAGCGCCCACGCGCCGGCCCGCTCGGCCGGCTCGATGTGGTAAGGCCACCACAGGCCACCCGCCACGGCCGAAGTGGTGGCGAGCGCCGCGTCCGCCGACCACACCTCCACCCGCCGCCCGGCCCGCGCCAGCGTGACGGCCGTGGTCAGACCGATGACACCCCCGCCGACCACCACGACGTCCGGGGCACCGGCCCTGAGTTCGCTGTCCATGTGTTCGACGGTATCGCCCGCGCGAAAGACGGCCGCCCCGGGGCAGCGCACCGCGTCAGCGCTCCGGCCCGTCGGCAGCGGGCCCCGCTCGTCCCCGCCTGTTCGCTCCCCGTACCTCCGACGTCCGCCCCGCGTTGTCGCAGTGAGCCGAACCTTCTCCTCGGCGCCCGCTTCCACCGCCGGGCCCCCGCTGACAGACGAAAGGCATCCCCGTGCGCGTTCCCGTCCCCCCGTCCCTCCGCCGAACGGGCCTCGGCGCCGCCGGAGCGCTGCTGCTCGCCGCCACCGGGCTGAACGGCAGTGCCCAGGCCGCGAGTTACGGCACCCCCACGATCTCGCTCTCCGCCGCGTACCTGTCCGGAGCGGTCGGGGCGAGCGCCGATCCGACGGTGGCGGTCACCGTGTCCCAGAGCGGCGCCGACCCCTCCGCGCTGACCGTGGACGTCTCCAAGAGCAGCAAGACCTCGGTCGTCGGCACCGGCGACGTGAGCGTGACGGGCACCGGCGGCAGCAGGACGCTCGCGGTCACCGCCCACGCCCGGGGCTACACCGACCTGACCGTCAGGGTCAACGGACTCGGCGGGAAGACCGCGACGAAGACCCTGCACTACGCGGCCTCCCCCGCCGTGCAGTACTCCGCCGACGCGCGCTACCTCACCGGGGCGAGCGACGCCTCGGCCGCCGTCGACGTCGGCGGCGGCTACCTGCTGGTCGCCAACGACGAGGACAACACCCTGCGCCTGTACAACGGCTCGGTCTCCGGCGCCCCCGTGAAGACCTGGGACCTGAGCGGCAAGCTCGGCGCCGACAAGGAGGCCGACATCGAGGGCGGCACCCGCGTCGGCGACACCGTCTACTGGACCGGCTCCCTCGGCAACAACAAGGACGGCGCGTACAAGGCCGACCGCAACACCGTCTTCACGACCAAGCTGTCCGGCAGCGGGGCCACCACCTCCCTCACCTTCACCAGCGCCTACCACAAGCTGCGGGACGACCTCGTGGCCTGGGACAAGTCCCACGACGACCGGTACGGTTTCGCGGCCGCCACCGCGAAGGGCAAGGTCCCCAAGTCCGTCGACGGCTTCAACGTCGAGGGCCTGGAGTTCGCGCCCGGCTCGGCCACCACCGCCTACCTCGGCTTCCGCGCCCCGCTGACCCCGGCGGTGACCGGCGGCAAGGCGCTCCTGGTGCCCGTGACCAACCTCGACAAGGTCGTCACCGGCACCAAGGCGGCCTTCGGCACCCCGGTCGAACTCGACCTCGGCGGGCTGTCCGTACGCGACATCCGCAAGAACGCGGCCGACGAGTACCTGATCCTCGCCGGTTCCTGGGCCGCCGACGACAACAGCGACCCCTACGCCCTGTACCGCTGGGACGGCGTCCCCGGCCACGCCCCCGTCAAGGCCCTCGACCTCCCCACGACCGACGCCGGGGGCTGGGAGTCCGTCGTGTCCGTGCCCGCCTCCGCGAGCGCCGGTGCCCGCGTCCAGCTCGTCACCGACGACGGTGACGCGGACCTGTACGGCGACGGCACCCAGGCCAAGGACCTCGACCACCCCGAGTGGCAGAAATCCCGCAGCACATGGTTCACGCTGGGCTGAGGCGGGGGAGCCGGGACGGAGTCCTCCGGCGGAACCGGGGTGCCGGGGCGGAGTCCTCCGGCGGAACCGGGGTGCCGGGCCCGATAAACTCCCACCCCTGATGACTGCGACTCTCGTGACCAAGGACCTCGCCGCCGGGCACGGCGACCGCTCACTCTTCTCCGGGCTCGACCTCGTCGTCGCGCCCGGGGACGTGGTGGGGCTCGTCGGCGCCAACGGGGCCGGCAAGTCGACGCTGCTGCGGCTGCTGGCCGGGATCGGCACCCCCGAGGAGGGCAGCGTGCGGCTCACCCCGCCGGGCGCGAGCGTCGGTTATCTGCCGCAGGAACCCGAACGCAGGCCGGGGGAGAGCGTCGGCGCCTTCCTCGCCCGCCGTACCGGCGTCACCGCCGCGCAGCGGGCCCTGGACGAGGCGACCGCCGCGCTGGTCGAGGAGCGCGCCGGGGCCGACGACGCGTACGCCGAGGCCCTGGAGCGCTGGCTCGCCCTGGGCGCCGCCGACCTGGACGAACGCGCCGAGGCGGTAGCCGCCGACCTCGGCCTCACCACCGGGCTCGACCTCCCGATGACCGCCCTGTCCGGCGGCCAGGCCGCCCGCGCCTCCCTCGCCTCGCTGCTGCTCTCCCGCTACGACGTGTTCCTGCTGGACGAGCCGACCAACGACCTCGACCTCGCCGGCCTCGCCCGGCTGGAGGAGTTCGTCACCTCGCTGCGCGCCGGCACCGTCCTGGTCAGCCACGACCGCGAGTTCCTGTCCCGCACCGCGACCGACATCCTCGAACTCGACCTCGCCCAGCAGCAGGTACGGCTCTACGGCGGCGGCTACGAGGCGTACCTGGAGGAGCGCGCCGTCGCCCGCAGGCACGCCCGCGAGGAGTACGAGGAGTACGCGGGCAAGCGCACCGCCCTTCAGGAACGCGCCCAGACGCAGCGCGGATGGATGGAGCACGGGGTACGCAACGCGCGCCGCAAGGCCACCGACAACGACAAGATCGGCCGCAAACTGCGCGCCGAGTCCACCGAGAAGCAGGCCGCCAAGGCCCGGCAGACGCAGCGCATGATCGAGCGCATGGAGGTCGTCGAGGAACCCCGTAAGGAGTGGGAGCTGCGCATGGAGATCGCCGCCGCCCCGCGCTCCGGCGCGGTCGTCGCGACCCTGCGGGACGCCGAGGTGCGGCGCGGCGACTTCGCCTTCGGCCCGGTGAGCCTCCAGATCGACTGGGGCGACCGGGTCGCCGTCACCGGGGACAACGGCTCGGGCAAGTCGACCCTGCTCGCCGCGCTCCTCGGCAGGCTGCCGCTCGACGCGGGGGAGTCCGCCCTCGGCTCCGGCGTCCTGATCGGCGAAGTCGACCAGGCCCGCGCCCTGTTCGACGGCGAGAGCCCCCTCATGGACGCCTTCCGCGCGGCCGTACCCGATCTCGAACCGGCCGAAGTGCGCACCCTGCTGGCGAAGTTCGGTCTCAAGGCCGATCAGGTACTGCGCCCCACGCGCACCCTCTCACCCGGCGAACGCACCCGCGCCGCCCTCGCCCTCCTCCAGGGACGCGGAGTGAACCTCCTCGTCCTGGACGAGCCCACCAACCACCTCGACCTGCCCGCCATCGAGCAGTTGGAGTCCGCCCTCGACTCCTACGAGGGCACCCTGCTGCTGGTGACACACGACCGCCGGATGCTGGAAGCGGTCCGCACGACGCGTCGCTTCGAGGTCGCGGCGGGTCGCGTCGGCGAACGCTGAGGCGCGAAGGGCCCCGCCGCGCGGGGCGACTGGCGGGGCCGGAGGCCACGTGCTGCTCCGTGCCCGGTACGGCTCACGGCACGCGCGCGACCACGGCGTAGATCCCGCCGAGGCCGGGCTCCGGGCGGGCCGTGTCGCGGTACCAGGACGTGGTCTCCACGAGGCCGGGCGCCACCGGCTCCAGTCCCTCGTGGAAGCGCGCCACCTCGGCACGGTCGCGGAAGGCGAGCCGGATGCCCCCGCGCGCGTAACCCTCTCGAACCTCCGCCGCCTTGTCCGGGTAGATGTCCGAGGCGGCGTGCGACAGCACGAGGTAACTCCCGGAGGGCAGTGCCCGGGTGAGGGCGGCGACGATGTCGTGCGGTTTCACCTCGTCCGGGAGGAAGTGCAGCAGTGCGATCAGCGAGAGCGCCACGGGCCGGGTGAAATCGAGGAGTTCGCGGCACTCGCGCAGGATCGTGGCGGGCTCGCGTACGTCCGCCTGGAGGTAGTGCGTCGCCCCTTCCGGGCTGCTGACGAGCAGCGCCTCGGCGTGCGCGAGGACGATCGGGTCGTTGTCGGCGTAGACGATCCGGGCGGCGGGGTTCACGGACTGGACGATCTGGTGCAGGTTGGGTTCGGTCGGTATCCCGGTGCCGATGTCCAGGAACTGGTCGACGCCCTCCCCGGCCAGCCACCGCACGGCCCGCGCCATGAACTCCCGGTTCTCCCGCGCTCCCTGGGCGCCGGCCTCCGGAAGGCTCGCGGCGACCCGCTGGTCGACCGGGTAGTGGTCCTTGCCGCCGAGCAGGCAGTCGTAGACCCGGGCCGGGTGCGGGGCGGTGGTGTCGATGTCGACGCCGCCGACACGGATGGTCGTCATACCGCCTCCCCGCGCACGCGCGCGACACCGGCGTACAGACCGCTCGGCTCCGGCACGAACTCCTCGGTCTCCGGGTGCCATTCGCTCGCCGTGACCAGGCCGGGCGGTACGAGGTCGAGACCGTCGAAGAAACGGGCCACCTCGGGCCGTCCGCGCAGGGCCATCTCGATCCCGGCCGCGCGGTAGTCGGCGGCCGACTTCTCCAGGGCCTCGGGGAAGAGGTCGTAGGCCGAGTGGGTGAGGACGAGGTGGCTGCCCGGGGGCAGCGCGGCCACGAGCCGGCGGACGATCCCGTAGGCGTCCTGGCTGTCGGGCAGGAAGTGGAGCAGCGCGATGAGGGAGAGCGCCACCGGCCGCGTGAGATCGAGGTGCTTCCCGGCGCGCGCGAGGAGTTCCTCCGGCTCGCGCACGTCCGCGGGCAGGTAGTGGGTCTCCCCCTCGGGGCTGCTGACGAGCAGCGCCTCGGCGTGCGCGAGGACGATCGGGTCGTTGTCGGCGTAGACGATCCGGGCGGCCGGGTTCACGGACTGGACGACCTGATGCAGGTTGGGTTCGGTCGGTATCCCGGTGCCGATGTCCAGGAACTGGTCAACGCCCTGGCGGGCGAGCCACTTGACGGCCCGGTGCATGAACGCCCGGTTCTGCCGCGCCCCTTGCACGGCACCCGGCGGCAGCGCCTCGGCCACCGCCTGGTCCACGGGGTAGTGGTCCTTGCCGCCGAGCAACCAGTCGTAGACCCGCGCCGGATGCGCCGCGCTCGTGTCGACCGCGAACCGCCGCCCCGCGTCCGCTTCTCGTGCCGCCACCTCGTCCGTCATACGCACTCCCTCGTCTCGCGCGTCCTGAGCCGTCCCGCCCCGCGGCGGGCGCTCGGTCCTGCCCGCATTATGCGTGAAAGGCGGTGGGCGTGGCGTGAGTTGTGACCGGTGGGGGCGTGGCCGCCTCCCAGGGTGAGGGCCGCCCCGCACGCGCACCGGACGCGCGCGGGGCGGCCCCGGCCCTTCGGATCAACGTGGACGGCGCCCGCGTGACTCGCGCTCGCCGCCGGTCAGCCCCGCGCGGCGCAGGGCGTCCGCCATCGCGCTGTTCGCGGGCGCCGACGCCGGGGCCGGACGGCCACCGCCGTTGCCGCCACCGCCACCACCGCGCGGCTGCCGCTGCTGCGGAGTGCGCTCCCCGCCGCCCTTACGGCCCCGGTCGCCACCGCCGCGCCGCTCGCGCGCACCACCGCCGCGACCCGGCTCGCCTCCGGCGGCGGCCTCGTCGTCCAGCCGCAGGGTCAGGGAGACGCGCTTGCGCGGGATGTCCACCTCCATGACCTTGACCTTCACGATGTCCCCGGGCTTCACGACCTCGCGCGGGTCCTTGACGAAGGTGCGGGACATCGCCGAGACGTGCACCAGTCCGTCCTGGTGCACCCCGACGTCCACGAAGGCGCCGAAGGCGGCCACGTTGGTGACCACGCCCTCCAGCACCATGCCCGGCTCCAGGTCGGACAGCTTCTCGACGCCCTCCTTGAAGGTCGCCGTACGGAAGGCGGGGCGCGGGTCGCGTCCCGGCTTCTCCAGTTCGCGCAGGATGTCGGTGACCGTCGGCAGGCCGAAGGTGTCGTCCACGTAGTCCGCCGGACGCAGCGTGCGCAGCGTCCGCGTGTCGCCGATGAGCGAGGCGACCCCGCCGCCCGTGGCCTTCACCATCCGGCGTACCACCGGGTACGCCTCGGGGTGCACGCTCGACGCGTCGAGCGGGTCCTCCCCGTCCCGGATGCGCAGGAAGCCCGCGCACTGCTCGTACGCCTTCGGGCCGAGCCGGGCGACCGCCTTGAGGTCCTTGCGGGAGCGGAAGGGGCCGTTGCCGTCCCGGTGCCCGACGATGTTCTCCGCGAGGGTCGCGCTGATGCCCGACACCCGGGCGAGCAGCGGCGCCGAAGCCGTGTTGACGTCCACCCCGACGCCGTTCACGCAGTCCTCGACGACGGCGTCCAGCGAACGGGACAGCTTCACCTCGGACAGGTCGTGCTGGTACTGACCGACCCCGATCGACTTGGGGTCGATCTTGACGAGTTCGGCCAGCGGGTCCTGGAGCCGGCGGGCGATGGACACCGCGCCGCGCAGCGACACGTCCAGCTCCGGCAGCTCCTGCGAGGCGAAGGCCGAGGCCGAGTACACCGAGGCGCCCGCCTCGGAGACCATGACCTTCGTGAGGTTCAGCTCCGGGTGCCTCGCGATGAGTTCACCCGCGAGCTTGTCGGTCTCCCGGGAGGCCGTGCCGTTGCCGATCGCGATCAGTTCGACGGAGTGCTGCCGCGCGAGCCGCGCGAGACTCGTGAGGGCCTCGTCCCAGCGGTTGCGGGGGGCGTGCGGATAGATCGTGTCGGTCGCGACGACCTTGCCGGTCGCGTCGACCACGGCGACCTTCACCCCGGTGCGCAGCCCCGGGTCCAGGCCGAGCGTCGCCCGCGTACCGGCGGGGGCGGCGAGCAGGAGGTCACGCAGGTTCGCGGCGAACACCGCGACCGCGTCGTCCTCGGCGGAGGTGCGCAGCCGCAATCGCAGATCGATCCCGAGGTGGACGAGGATGCGGGTGCGCCAGGCCCAGCGCACCGTCTCCCGCAGCCACTTGTCGGCGGGCCGGCCCCGGTCCGCGACGCCGAAGCGCTGCGCGACGATCCCCTCGAAGGAGGAGGGCACGCCCGGCTCGGCCGGAGCCTCCTCGGGCTCCAGCACCAGATCGAGGACCTCCTCCTTCTCCCCGCGCAGCATGGCGAGCACGCGGTGTGAGGGAAGGGCGGAGAAGGGCTCGGTGAAGTCGAAGTAGTCGGCGAACTTGGCGCCCGCCTCCTCCTTGCCCTCCCGGACCTTCGCGACGAGCCGGCCCCGCGTCCACATGCGTTCGCGCAACTCGCCGATCAGGTCGGGGTCCTCCGCGAAGCGCTCCGACAGGATCGCGCGGGCCCCGTCGAGAGCGGCCTGCGCGTCCGCGACGCCCTTGCCGGCGTCGACGAAGGCGGCGGCAGCGGCCGAGGGCTCGCGTGAGGGGTCGGTGAGCAGCCCCTCGGCCAGCGGTTCGAGGCCCGCCTCGCGGGCGATCTGCGCCTTCGTGCGCCGCTTCGGCTTGAAGGGCAGGTAGACGTCCTCCAGCCGGGCCTTCGTGTCGGCCGCGAGGACGCGGGCCTCGACCTCCTCGGTCAGCTTGCCCTGCTCGCGCACGGATTCGAGGACGGCGCCGCGCCGCTCCTCCAGCTCCCGCAGATAGCGGAGCCGCTCCTCCAGCGTCCGCAGCTGGGCGTCGTCCAGCATCTCGGTCGCTTCCTTGCGGTAGCGCGCGATGAAGGGCACGGTCGAACCGCCGTCCAGCAGTTCGACCGCGGACCTCACCTGCCGCTCCCGTACGCCGAGTTCCTCGGCAATGCGTCCTTCGATGGACCCTGTGCGGGGTGTTGTCACGTTCCCGTACCGCCTTAACTCTGAGCTTGCGGCCCATTCTGGCAGGCGGCGCGGCGGCGCGGGGATCAGGCTCGATGGGCTGCTCAGGCGCGCCGAGTGGACTGGGAGGCCCCGCCGAACAGGCGGGCCACGGCGCGGAACGGCAGCGTCACGACGGTCGCGAGCGCGCCGCCGATCTGGCGGAGGACGTCGGCGATGGCGCGGAACATGAGGGCATCCCTTCCTCGGGGACAGTACGGACGAGCGGGCGGCGCACCGGTGCGGCGCCGCCTCCGGACGGAGGCGCAGCCTCCGTGAATCCGGTGCTCAGCGCGTTGCCGCTGCGCCCGCCCGCAAACCCGCGTCCGCGCGCCCCCACCCGAACGGGTCAACGGCCGCGGTCAGCCCTTGCCGAAGACGCCGTCGGGGAACGCCCCGCCCGCCAGGGCCGTGCCGGTGAAGCCCTTCGCCAGCTCCGTCAGCCGCTCCACGTCCGCCGCGCCCAGGTGCTCGTACGGCGCGGTGTCCAGCCGGTCCGTCTCCTCCTCGATCTCCACGCGCTGCGCCTGTCCCGCCTCGGTCAGCTCGCCCGCGGCGTCGAGCAGCCCGCGCCCGCGCAGCCGCTCCTGAGCCGCCTCCCAGTCGGCGCGGTGCCAGCCCCGGCTCGCGATGACGAACCGCGGGACCATGCCCTTGCCGGTCGCGGTGTGCGTCACGAGCGCCTCCACCGGGTCGAGCCCCGCGCGCAGCAGGACCTGCACGTGGCCGTCGCCCCGGTGCTCCCGCAGCAGCGTCGCCGCGTGCCAGTACGCGAGGTGCGGCTCGGCCGGCACCGGGAGGTCGGCGTGCGCGGCGTACAGCGGCCGGGCCTCGGGCCGGCAGGCCTCGGCGGCCCGCAGCGCGAGCCGCGCCGCCTCCGCCATCTCCGGGGACTCGACGGCCTCGTCGCCGAGCAGCCTCCGCAGGGTCAGGTCCACGACCTTGAGCCGGGCCTGGAGGACGGTCCCGGGGAACACCGTTCCCCACACGGCGGGCACGTGCTCGGCCACCAGCCGGGGCGAGAAGTTGTAGAAGGTGGCGGTCACGGCACCCGCCCCGACCTGTCCCATCGCGGCGGCACGGGTCGCGAAGTACACGGCGGAGCGGTCCTTGAGGCCCAGTTCCCCCATGACCTCCCCGAGGTCCGGCGAGAAGTAGTGCAGGGAGTGCAGGGGATTGATCACGTTGTGGCAGCGGCGGGCGGCGCGCGGGGGGAGCTTCGTCATACCGGCACGTTACCTACTGGTAGGTATGAGGTGAAGAGGCGGGCCGGACAGGGACGGCCGGTCCCCCGGTCGGCGGGAGGGGCCGCGACCGCTCACCGCCCCAGCGGTACCCCGCCCGCCCCCGGCTTCCAGCGGAACCCGGGAGCGCGCCGTTCCAGGAACGCGGCGGCCCCCTCCGCCGTCTCCCCGGACAGCCGGGCCTGCTCCGTCCAGTACGCCTCCCGGGCCCGCCCTCGCTCGTCCGGGGCGTCCGCGCCGGCCAGGAACTCCTTCGCCGCCGACTGCGTCAGCGCCGAGCGCTCGGTGAGCAGCGTCGCGAAGGCCGCCACCTCCGGCTCGAAGCGGTCCGCCGGCAGCAGCTCGTCCACCAGGCCGGTGCGCAGCGCCCGCTCCGCGTCGATCAGCGCCGCGCTGTACAGGAGGTACTTGGCGGTCGCCGCACCGGCGAGGGAGGCCAGCCGCCGGGTTGAGGAGGCCGGGTACACGATGCCGAGCCGCGCGGGCGTCACCCCGAACACGGCGTCCTCGTGGGCGAAGCGCAGATCGCAGGCAGCGGCGAGCTGGCAGCCGCCGCCCACGCAGTGCCCGCGGACCGCCGCGAGCGTCGGGCGGGGGAAGGCGGCGAGTGCCTCCTCGGCACGGACCGACAGGTCCTGGGCCGGTGCCCCCGCCGCGAGTGAGGCGATGTCGGCGCCCGCGCAGAAGGTGGCCCCCTCCCCGCGCAGCACCAGGACGCGCACGCCGGGATCGGCGGCCAGCCGGTCCAGCAGGGGCGGCAGCGCGCGCCACATGTCCGGCGTCATCGCGTTCCGCTTCGCCGGATTGCTCAGGACGACCGAGACCAGCGCCCCGTCCCGCACACACCGCACCTCGGGTTCCATGACGGGGATGCTAACGCCCGGGGCACGGGGCGACCTGCCCGGCCGCCGGACCCGTCCCCTCCCCGAGGGGCGGTGGCTGACGCGGCCAAGTGGGCGGGAAAGGAGGCAGACCGGTCCTCTTCTGCCCGCAATCGCCTTTCTCCGGTCGAGTTCCGTCGATACCCGCTGACTTCTGGTCAGTAGCCAGGTCCCCGCCCGCGCCCTGCCGAAGACTCCTCCCGTGGTGACAACCGAGCGTGAGGACGACGATCCCGGCATGGGACACAGCGCGAGCGACGGGAAGGGGGCGGCCGCCGGGCCGCGCGTACGACCGCTGCCGCACGAGGGCGTCTGGAGATTCACGGCACCGGCCGTCGACGCCTCCGTACCGCAGGCCCGGCACGCGGTCAGGGATCTGCTGGAGCGGCAGGGCGTACCGGTTGCGCCGGACGTCGCCCATGGACTGCTGGTGATCGTCTCGGAGCTGGTCACGAACGCCGTACGGCACGCGGCGCTGCTCTCGCCCGTCCTCGCGGTCGAGGTCGCGGCAGGACCCGAGTGGATCACCGTGTCGGTCGAGGACGACCACCCCTACCGGCCCACCGCCCTGGAGGCCGACGCGGCGCAGACCGGCGGGCGCGGGCTGCTGCTGGTACGGGAGATCGCCCGCGAGGAGGGCGGGGCCTGCGACGTGGAGCACACCGCGAGCGGCGGAAAGATCATCTGGGCGGCCCTGCCGCTGACCACACGCGCGCTGTGACGCACGCGCGCCGGGACACACCCGTGCCGGGAGCGCGGGACGCGGCCGGGAAGCCGCGTACCGGCCGGGCCGCCCCGGCGCTCACCAGCCCGCGGCGTCGCCCGTCAGTTCGCGTACGGCCGGCCGGGCCGCGTCCAGCACGGTCATGAACCACGCGGAGAACGGCTCCCGCTCGTGCCGCTCCTTCAGCTCCTGGGCGGAGACGAAGGCCGTGTCCCCGACCTCCTCCGGGTCCGGCCGCAGCGGGCCGGGGACCAGGCCCACGAACAGGTGGTTGAACTCCTGCTCCACGAGGCCCGAGGCCGGGTCCGGGTGGTTGTAGCGCACCGTGCCCGCCTCGGCCAGCAGCGAGGGGGAGGCCCCCAGCTCCTCGAAGGTGCGCCGGGCCGCCGCCGCGAACGGGGCCTCGCCCGGGTAGGGGTGCCCGCAGCAGGTGTTGGACCAGACGCCGGGGGAGTGGTACTTGCCGAGCGCCCGCTGCTGGATGAGCAGCCGGCCGCGCTCGTCGAAGAGGAAGACCGAGAAGGCGCGGTGCAACTGGCCGGGCGGCTGGTGGGCGGCGAGTTTCTCCGCCGTCCCGATGGTCGTACCACTCTCGTCGACCAGCTCCAGCAGGATCGCTTCGGTGGACGAGGGGGACGAGCTGTCGGCCGCGGTGGCTGATGAGATCGGCATACGCATCCTTCGCTTCGGGCTTGGCCCCAAGTCTGCCGTACGCGGCGCCCGCCCCTCGCAACCGGCCGTCGCGCGCCCCCGGGCTCCCGGCCACGATCCGTCCCGGGGCCGGGAGCGGACGAGCCCTACCCGCACCGCCCCGTCTCGTGCTCCGCGTGACCGCGCGGCTCCAGCTGGAAGGTGCAGTGCTCGACGTCGAAGTGATGCCCCAGGCAGCCCTGCAACTCGTGCAGCATCTTCTCGTGGCCGATCGAGCTGAGCGCCTCGACACTCACGACCACGTGCGCCGAGAGCACCGGCATCCCCGAGGTGATGGTCCACGCGTGCAGGTCGTGCACCTCCTCGACCCCGGGCAGGGCGAGGAGGTGTTCGCGCACCTCGGCCATGTCCACGCCCTTGGGTGCCGTCTCCAGCAGCACGTTGACGGTGTCCCGCAGCAGCCGCCAGGTTCGCGGCACGATCATCAGACCGATCAGCAGCGAGGCGATCGTGTCGGCGTAGGGCCACCCCGTCGACCACACCAGGAGCGCCGAGACGATCACCGCGAGCGAGCCCAGCGCGTCGGCCGCCACCTCCAGGAAGGCGCCGCGCACGTTGAGGCTCTCCTCCTGGCCGCGCAGCAGCAGCCCCAGCGACACGCAGTTCGCGAGCAGGCCGATCGCGCCGATCAGCAGGGCGAGCGGCCCCTCGGTGTGCTCGGGGCTGACGAACCGCCCCACCGCCTCGAAGACGACGTAGCCGCCGACCCCGAGCAGCAGCAGACAGTTCGCGAGGGCGGCCAGGATCTCCGCGCGGGCGTAGCCGAAGGTCGCCCTGTCGCTCGCCGGCCTGGCGGCCACGTGGATCGCGAGCAGCGCCATCCCCAGGCCCAGCGCGTCGGTCGCCATGTGCGCGGCGTCCGCGACCAGCGCGAGCGAACGGGACAGCACGCCCCCGACGACCTCGACGACCGTCACCAGGAGCGTGATGCACAGAGCGGCCCGCAACCGGCCCCGGTAGCCCGAGGTGACCGTGCCCGGCGCGGGCGCGTGCGTCTGCCCGTGATCGTGCCCAGCCCCCATCGGACCGTCCTTTCGCCTTCGCGTGCCGACGGCGGCCGGACCCGGCCGCCGCTGCCAGTGAACTACCGGCCGGGGGTATCGGGCAACACGGGGCTGAACACCGTTGTCATGTGCCCTGACCTGCGGTGACGACCGCAGGTCAGGGCACCCTTGGTCAGCGCTCCCCGGTGGCCGGGCACAGCCCCCGGCGCGCGCCTGCGCTACGCCCCGGCCTCCTGCGGACGGTGCAGCCGCCAGCCCTCCCAGGCGGAGGCCACCATGTCGCGCACCTCGTGCCGCGCGCGCCAGCCCAGCGCCTCGGCGGCCCGCTCGGCGGAGGCCACCGCGCGCGGCGCGTCCCCGGGCCGGCGCGGTTCCACGAGGGCGGGCCGCCCGTCCCCGGTCACCTCGGCGATGAGCGTCACCAGTTCCCGTACCGAGACGCCCCGGCCGGTGCCGATGTTCACCGTCAGGTCACAGGCCCGCGGTGCCTCCTCCAGGTACCTGGCCGCCGCGAGATGCGCCTCGGCGAGGTCCACGACGTGCACGTAGTCGCGTACACAGGTGCCGTCCGGCGTCGGGTAGTCGTCGCCGAAAATGCGTGGGGCCTCACCCGCGGTGAGCCGCTCGAAGACCATGGGGATCACGTTGAAGACCCCCGTGTCCGCCAGCTCCGGCGCCGCCGCCCCCGCCACGTTGAAGTACCGCAGGCACACCGTGGCGATGCCGTGCGCCTGCCCGGCCGCCCGCACCAGCCACTCGCCCGCGAGCTTGGTCTCCCCGTACGGGGACACCGGCACGCAGGGCGTGTCCTCCGTGACGAACTCCACGTCCGGCGGGTTGCCGTACACGGCGGCCGAGGAGGAGAAGACGAACTTCCGCACCCCCGCCTCGGCGACCGCCTCCAGCAGCACCGTCAGCCCGTACAGGTTCTCCCGGTAGTAGTGGAGCGGGCGCTCCACCGACTCCCCGACCTGCTTGCGGGCCGCGAGGTGCACGACCCCGCTCACCCCGTACCGCGCGAAGACCTCCCGCAGCAGCGCGCCGTCGAGCGAGGAGCCCCGTACCAGGGGGATGTCCCCCGGCAGCCGCGCGTCCACCCCCGTGCTTCCGTCGTCGAGCACCACGACGCGTTCCCCGGCCTCAGCCATGGAACGCGCCACGTGTGCGCCGATATATCCCGCTCCGCCTGTGATCAGCCATGTCATGGCCGCCCACCCTATGGCGAATTGCCCCCGGCGGTTTGGAACCGGGCGGGTGATCCACCATGATGATCGCGTGGTCGGCCGTCGAGCGGACCATTCCCTTCGGAGCGTGAACAGGCGGTGAACGCCTGTCGCACAGCATCCGATAGCCTCAGCCGACGCCCGGCCGCGCCGGCCCGGGGCGCTCCCCACCCTCGCTGTCCGGTCCACGCGCCGGGCCGGCCTCCAAGGAGTGAGTCCTCTGTCGACCGCCATCCTCACCGGTCCGCCGGTGCCCGGCTCGCCTCTGGAGGGCGAGCTGCGCGCGCTCGGCTTCGAGGTGCGGGTCGTCACCGACGCGACGCAGGCGCCGACCGCCCTCGCGGCGGTCCCCGCCGGGGAACGCGTCGCCCTCGTCGACCCCCGGTTCGTGGGCCACACGCACTCCCTGCGGCTGGGTCTCACCGACCCCCGCTTCCCCGCGGCCGCCGTGCCCGGAGCGCTCACCGCGCAGCCCGCCGCCCGCGCCGCGCTGAGCCGCGCGCTGGAGGGCGCCCTGCGTGCGCCGGCCCCCGGTGTGCCGGTCCCGGCCGGCCCGGCGGAGCACCCGCCGCACCAGCCGGTCCCCGCCGAGGCGGGCGGCGTGCGGGCCCCCGGGCCCGAGGCGGCCCCCGTCGCCGACGGCCCGCTGCCCGACCGCGTCGCCACGCTCCTGGGCGCCGGCGGCACCGCCGTCCACCAGCCGGACCTCGGCAGTCTCGTCGCGGCCGTCCCCACCGGACCGCAGGACCGCAACGAGGCCCGCCAGTCCGTGGAGAGCGTCGACGAGGAGGCCGTCCGGCTGCGCTCGGCCGTCAAGGCGCGCGACGGCTTCTTCACGACGCACTGCATCAGCCCGTACTCGCGCTACCTCGCCCGCTGGTGCGCCCGGCGCGGACTCACCCCGAATCAGGTCACCACCGCCTCGCTGGTCACCGCGCTGATCGCGGCGGCCTGCGCGGCCACCGGCACCCGCCCCGGCTTCGTGGCCGCCGGCGTGCTGCTGCTCGCCTCCTTCGTCCTCGACTGCACCGACGGGCAGCTCGCCCGCTACTCCCTCCAGTACTCCACGCTCGGCGCGTGGCTCGACGCGACCTTCGACCGCGCCAAGGAGTACGCCTACTACGCGGGTCTCGCGCTCGGCGCGGCCCGCGCCGGGGGCGGCGACGACGTGTGGGCGCTCGCGCTCGGCGCGATGGTCCTGCAGACCTGCCGGCATGTCGTCGACTTCTCGTTCAACGAGGCCAACCACGACGCGACGGCCAACACCAGCCCCACCGCCGCGCTCTCCGACAAGCTCGACAGCGTCGGCTGGACCGTGTGGCTGCGCCGCATGATCGTGCTGCCGATCGGCGAGCGCTGGGCGATGATCGCGGTCCTCACCGCGGTGACCACCCCGCGTGTCACCCTGGTCGTCCTGCTCATCGGCTGCGCCCTCGCGGCGTGCTACACGACGGCCGGGCGCCTGCTGCGCTCGCTGACCCGCCGGGCCCACCGCACCGACCGCGCGGCCCAGGCCCTCGCCGACCTCGCCGACAACGGCCCGCTCGCCTCGGCGGCCTCCCGGGCGCTGCGCCCGCTGGGCCGGCGGATGCCCGCCTTCGGAGTGCCCTTCGTCGCCCTCGTCGGGGGCGCGGCCGTCACCGGCTGCGCCGCGTTCACCGAGCGGGGCGGCGCCTGGCCGGTGCTGGGCGCCGTCGTCTACGTCCTGACCTCGGGCCTCGCCCTCACGCGCCCCCTCAAGGGAGCCCTGGACTGGCTCGTCCCGCCGTTCCTGCGGGCCGCCGAGTACGGCACCGTGCTGCTGCTCGCCGCCCGCAGCGAGGTGAACGGCGCCCTGCCCGCGGCTTTCGGGCTGGTGGCGGCCGTCGCCTACCATCACTACGACACGGTGTACCGCATTCGCGGAGGCACCGGAGCGCCGCCCCGGTGGCTGACGGCCGCGATCGGCGGGCAGGACGGCAGGACGCTGCTGGTCGCGATCGCCGCCGCCGTCCTCGCCGGGAGCGCTCTCAACACCGCGCTCACGGTGATCGCCGTGATCGTGGCCCTCGTGGTGCTCTTCGAGAGCATCCGCTTCTGGGTGACCGCGCACCGGCGCGGCGCACCCGCCGTACACGATGAAGGAGAACCCGCATGATCGGCCTCGTGCTCGCGGCCGGCGCCGGACGGCGTCTGCGCCCCTACACCGACACCCTGCCGAAGGCGCTGGTGCCGGTCGGGCCCGAGGGCCAGGAGGAGAGCATCACCGTGCTCGACCTCACCCTCGGCAACTTCGCCGAGATCGGCCTGACGGAGGTCGCGATCATCGTCGGCTACCGCAAGGAGGCCGTCTACGAGCGCAAGGCGGCCCTGGAGGCCAAGTACGGGCTCAAGCTGACCCTGATCGACAACGACAAGGCCGAGGAGTGGAACAACGCCTACTCCCTGTGGTGCGGCCGTGACGCCATCCGGCACTCGGTGATCCTCGCCAACGGCGACACCGTGCACCCCGTGTCCGTCGAGAAGACCCTGCTGGCCGCCCGCGGCGAGGGCAAGAAGATCATCCTGGCCCTCGACACCGTGAAGAAGCTCGCGGACGAGGAGATGAAGGTCGTCGTGGACCCCGCCAAGGGCGTCCAGAAGATCACCAAGCTCATGGACCCGGCCGAGGCCACCGGTGAGTACATCGGCGTCACCCTCATCGAGGGCGAGGCCGCCGACGCCCTGGCCGACGCGCTGAAGACCACCTACGAGCGCGACCCGCAGCTCTACTACGAGGACGGCTACCAGGAGCTCGTCAACCGGGGCTTCCCGATCGACGTGGCCCCCATCGGCGAGGTCACCTGGGTCGAGATCGACAACCACGAGGACCTGGCCAAGGGGCGGGAGATCGCGTGCCAGTACTGACGAGGCTCATCCCCTCGCCGGTCGTCGTCGACATCCGCCCCGGAGCCCTGGACGATCTCGCCTCCGTCCTGTGCGACCAGCGGATCTCGGCGTCCGGCAAGCTCGCCGTCGCGATCAGCGGCGGCTCCGGGGCCCGGCTGCGCGAGCGGCTGGCCCCGGCGCTGCCCGGCGCGAGCTGGTACGAGGTCGGCGGCGGCACCCTGGACGACGCGATCAAGCTCGCCGACGCCATGAAGTCCGGCCACTACGACGCCGTGGTGGGCCTGGGCGGCGGCAAGATCATCGACTGCGCGAAGTTCGCCGCCGCCCGTATCGGGCTGCCGCTGGTCGCCGTCGCCACCAACCTCTCGCACGACGGGCTGTGCTCGCCGGTCGCGACCCTCGACAACGACGCGGGCCGCGGCTCCTACGGGGTGCCCAACCCGATCGCCGTGGTCATCGACCTCGCGGTGATCCGGGAGGCGCCCTCGCGGTACATCCGCTCCGGCATCGGCGACGTGATCTCGAACATCTCCGCCGTCGCCGACTGGGAGCTGTCCAACCGGGTCACCGGCGAGTCCATCGACGGGCTCGCCGCCGCCATGGCCCGGCAGGCCGGCGAGGCGATCCTGCGCCACCCCGGGGACGTCAGCCAGGACGGCTTCCTGCAGACCCTCGCCGAGGGTCTGGTGATGACCGGGATCTCGATGTCGGTGGCCGGCGACAGCCGCCCCGCCTCGGGCGCCTGCCACGAGATCAACCACGCCTTCGACCTGCTGTTCCCCAAGCGCGCGGCGAGCCACGGCGAGCAGTGCGGGATGGGCGCGGTCTTCGCGATGTACCTGCGCGGGGAGCACGAGCAGTCGCGGTACATGGCGCAGGTCCTGCGCCGGCACGAGCAGCCGGTCCTGCCCGGCGACATCGGCTTCAGCGTGGACGAGTTCGTCCAGGCCGTGGAGTTCGCCCCGCAGACCCGGCCCGGCCGGTACACGATCCTCGAACACCTCAACCTGTCCACTGATCAGATCAAGGACGCATACGCCGACTATGCCAAGGCCATCGGTAGCTGAACTTCGCCCCGTCGTCCACCCCGCGGGGGTCAAGGACCGGCGCAGCGGCGAACACTGGGCAGGGCGCATGTACATGCGGGAGATCTCGCTGCACATCGACCCCTATCTGGTGAACACCAGGATCACGCCCAACCAGCTGACCTATCTCATGACGGTCTTCGGCGTCCTGGCCTGCCCCGCCCTGCTGGTGCCCGGCATACCGGGCGCGGTGCTCGGTGTCGTGGCCGTCCAGCTCTACCTGCTGCTCGACTGCGTCGACGGCGAGATCGCCCGCTGGCGCAAGCAGTTCTCCCTCGGCGGGGTCTACCTCGACCGGGTCGGCGCCTACCTCACCGACGCCGCGGTCCTGGTCGGTTTCGGCCTGCGCGGTGCCGACCTGTTCGGCAGCGGCCGCATCGACTGGCTGTGGGCCTTCCTCGGCACCCTCGCCGCGCTCGGCGCGATCCTGATCAAGGCGGAGACCGACCTCGTCGGCGTGGCCCGCCACCAGGGCGGACTGCCGCCCGTGCAGGAGGCGGCCTCCGAGCCGCGCTCCTCCGGCATGGCGCTGGCCCGGCGGGCCGCAGCCGCCCTCAAGTTCCACCGGCTGGTCCTCGGCATCGAGGCGTCGCTGCTCATCCTCGTGCTGGCCGTGGCCGATCAGGTCCGGGGCGACCTGTTCCTCACCCGGCTCGGCATCGCCGTGCTCGCGGCCATCGCGATCGTCCAGACGCTGCTGCATCTGGTCTCGATCCTCGTCTCCAGCCGACTGAAATGAGTGAGGGCATGTCCCAGTCCGCGCTGAAGGTCGGCGCCGTCGTCATCACCATGGGCAACCGGCCCGAGGAACTGCGGCTGCTGCTCGACTCCATCGCCAAGCAGGACGGCGACCCCGTGTCCACCGTGGTCGTCGGCAACGGCTCCCCGGTGCCCGAGGTGCCCGAGGGCGTGCGCACCGTGGAGCTGCCCGAGAACCTCGGCATCCCCGGCGGCCGCAACGTCGGCATCGAGGCCTTCGGCCCCGGCGGGCGCGAGGTGGACATCCTCCTCTTCCTCGACGACGACGGTCTGCTCGACCGCACCGACACCGCCGAGCTGTGCCGGCGGGCCTTCACCGAGGACGAGCGCCTCGGCATCGTCAGCTTCCGCATCGCCGACCCCGAGACCGGCGTCACCCAGCGGCGCCACGTGCCCCGGCTGCGCGCCGCCGACCCGATGCGCTCCTCCCGCGTGACCACCTTCCTGGGCGGCGCCAACGCCGTACGGACCAAGGTCTTCGCCGAGGTGGGCGGTTTGCCCGACGACTTCTTCTACGCCCACGAGGAGACCGACCTCGCCTGGCGGGCCCTGGACGCCGGCTGGATGATCGACTACCGCTCGGACATGGTGCTGCTGCACCCGACGACGGCCCCCTCGCGGCACGCGGTCTACCACCGCATGGTGGCCCGCAACCGGGTGTGGCTGGCCCGCCGCAACCTGCCCGCGCTCCTGGTCCCCGTCTACCTCGGCGTCTGGATGCTGCTGACCCTGGCCCGCCGCCCCTCGGGGCCCGCGCTGCGCGCCTGGTTCGGTGGGTTCAAGGAGGGCTGGCGCACGCCCTGCGGACCGCGCCGGCCCATGAAGTGGCGCACGGTGTGGCGGCTGACCCGGCTGGGCCGGCCGCCGATCATCTGACACGCTGGTCGCCCCAGCGCGTCCCGCCCCTCTTCCGGTCCGGCGCCCGCCCCCCTCCGGGCGCGGCGCCCCCGCAGACGAAGGTTTCCCCCGTGAGTGACACAACGCAGGACAGCGGTGTGATGGTGGGCAGCACAGCCCCGCCCTCGCCCGACGACGGGCTGAGCCGCGCCGAACTCGCGGCCAAGTACGGACTGACGGTCAGTGGAGCCCGGCCCAGCCTGCCGGCGTACGTCCGGCAGCTGTGGAGCCGCCGCCACTTCATCCTGGCCTTCTCCCGGGCCAAGCTGACCGCCCAGTACAGCCAGGCGAAACTCGGCCAGTTGTGGCAGGTCGCGACCCCGCTGCTCAACGCGCTCGTCTACTTCTTCATCTTCGGGCTGCTGCTGGGGGCGCGGAGGGGCATCGACAAGGACATCTACGTGCCCTTCCTGGTCACCGGTGTCTTCGTCTTCGCCTTCACCCAGAGTTCGGTGCAGGCCGGGGTGCGGGCCATCTCGGGGAACCTGGGCCTGGTGCGGGCGCTGCACTTCCCGCGCGCCTCGCTGCCCATCTCCTTCTCGCTCCAGCAGCTCCAGCAACTGCTGTACTCGATGCTCGTGCTGGTCGTCATCCTGCTGGCCACCGGCTGCTATCCGTCCCTCTCCTGGCTGCTGGTCGTCCCGGCGCTGGTGCTCCAGTTCACGTTCAACACCGGCCTCGCGCTGATCTTCGCCCGGCTCGGGGCCAAGACCCCCGACCTCGCGCAGCTCATGCCCTTCGTGATGCGTACCTGGATGTACGCCTCCGGGGTCATGTTCAGCCTCCCGGCCATGCTGGCCGACAAGGACGTACCCGGCTGGGTCACCGACGTGCTCCAGTGGAACCCGGCCGCGGTCTACATGGACCTGATCCGCTTCGGCTTCATCGACGGGTACGGCAGCGAGTACCTCCCCCCGCACGTGTGGGCCGTCGCCCTGGGCTGGGCCGTGGTCGTCGGTGCGCTCGGATTCGTGTACTTCTGGAAGGCTGAGGAACGCTATGGCCGTGGCTGAGGGACGCAACGCGGGTCGTGAGCACATGCCCACGGTCATCGCGGACGACCTGCACATCGTGTACCGGGTGCACGGTGCGAAGGGCGGCAAGGGCAGTGCGACCGCCGCGCTCAACCGGATCGTGCGGCGCGGCGACTCGCCCGGGGTACGCAAGGTGCACGCGGTGCGCGGGGTCTCCTTCACCTCCTACCGGGGCGAGGCGATCGGCCTGATCGGCTCCAACGGTTCGGGCAAGTCGACGCTGCTGCGGGCCATCGCCGGGCTGCTGCCCGCCGAGAGCGGCAAGGTCTACACCGACGGACAGCCCTCGCTGCTCGGCGTCAACGCGGCGCTCATGAACGACCTGACCGGGGAGCGCAACGTCATCCTCGGCGGGCTCGCGATGGGCATGAGCCGCGAGGAGGTGCGGGAGCGCTACCAGGAGATCGTCGACTTCTCCGGCATCAACGAGAAGGGCGACTTCATCACCCTGCCGATGCGCACGTACTCCTCCGGCATGGCGGCGCGGCTGCGTTTCTCCATCGCGGCCGCCAAGGACCACGACGTCCTCATGATCGACGAGGCGCTGGCCACCGGCGACCGCAAGTTCCAGAAGCGCTCCGAGGAGCGCATCAGGGAACTGCGCAAGGAGGCCGGGACGGTGTTCCTCGTGTCCCACAACAACAAGTCGATCCGGGACACCTGCAATCGCGTGCTGTGGCTGGAACACGGAGAGCTGCGCATGGACGGGCCCACCGAAGAGGTCATGAAGGAGTACGAGAAGTTCACCAGCAAATAACGGACAAGCCGTAATCCGGGAATTCAGCGGATTGCGGCATCCGGGGTACCGCACGGGCCCCTGTCGGACAAATCCGGCAGGGGCCCTTCGCGCACCCGGACGGGTGAGTCGCGTAAAGCTGTTGCCGGGCTGCGTACGGCGGGTCAAAGATCAGTCAACTTCTTCGCAGGTCGGGAAGGTTGACGGCAATCGGTGTGTTCTTGTGACGTGCTGAACACCCCGCCGTGAGCCGTTGAGTTGTACAACGTAAGCTGTGCCGGTGCCGAATCGCGACGAGTGGTGCGATACCGCACAGGGGGTTTCGCTGCGCCGAACCGCTCCAGGGGCGGCCGGGCGGCGTGTCCGAAATAGTCAGTTTTGTGTGCGCGGTGTAGAACGGGAGATGTGACGGCATTGGCTACGGATGATCTCCGCCTCCACGCTGTACCCGCCGTCCCCGCGCCGGGTGGCGAGCGATGAGCCCCGCCCGGGGGTCGGCCCCCGGCGGCAGCGCCGAGCGCGACACGCTCGGCAAGGCCACCGAGGAGAACTTTCCGGTGGCTCCCTTCTTCCTGCCCCGCGCGTGGCGCGACGACCTCATGGCCGTCTACGGATTCGCCCGACTGGTCGACGACATCGGTGACGGCGATCTGACGCCCGGTGGGGCCGACGCGCGCTACCTCGGCGTCCCCGAGGACCAGGCCGGGGACCGCCTCGCCCTGCTCGACGCCTTCGAGCGCGACCTGCACCGCGTCTTCCGCTCCACCGGCACCCCGCACCACCCGCTGCTGCGCGCCCTGCGCCCCACCGTCCGGCGGCGCGGGCTGATCCCGGACCCCTTCCTCGCGCTCGTCGAGGCCAACCGGCAGGACCAGAAGGTCAGCCGCTACGCGACCTGGGACGAACTGCTCGCCTACTGCGAACTCTCCGCCAACCCGGTGGGCCGGCTCGTCCTCGGCATCACCGGCACCGAGAGCCCCGAACGCCTGCGCCGCTCCGACGCGGTGTGCACCGCGCTCCAGATCGTCGAGCACCTCCAGGACGTCGCCGAGGACCTCGCCCGGGACCGGATCTACCTCCCCGCCGAGGACATGAGGCGCTTTCACGTCACGGAAACCGACCTGGCCGCCCCCACCGGGGGCGCGTCGGTGCGCGCGCTGATCGCCTTCGAGGCCGAACGCGCCCGCGCCCTGCTGGATGAGGGCGAGCCCCTGGTGGGTAGCGTCCACGGCAGACTCCGGCTGCTGCTCGCCGGGTTCGTCGCCGGTGGACGGGCCGCCCTCGCCGCCGTCGCGGACGCCGGGTACGACGTACTCGCCGCGCCGCCGAAGCCGGCCAGGCTCCGGCTGCTGCGCGAGGTGGGAGTAGTTCTGCGAGGAGAGGGGTGAGTCCGACGATGAGGGAGACAGCCGCGCTGGGCGGACCGGTGCTCGCCGCATACGGGTACTGCGAGACCGTCACGGGCCTGGAGGCCAAGAACTTCGCCTACGGCATCCGCCTGCTGCCCGCGGACAAGCGCCGCGCCATGTCCGCCGTCTACGCCTTCTCACGGCGCGTCGACGACATCGGTGACGGCCGCCTGCGCCCCGAGGTCAAGTCCACCCGCCTGGAGACGGCCCGCGCCACGCTGGACCGGGTACGCGAGGGCGCGGTCGAGGAGGACGACACCGACCCGGTGGCCGTCGCCCTCGCCCACACCGCCCGCCGTTTCCCGGTGCCGCTCGGCGCCCTCGACGAACTCATCGACGGCGTCCTGATGGACGTCCGCGGCGAGACCTACGAGACCTGGGACGACCTGAAGACCTACTGCCGCTGCGTGGCCGGCTCGGTGGGCCGCATCTCGCTGGGCGTCTTCGGACTGCGCCCCGGCTTCCGCGACCTGGAACGGGCCTCCGAGTACGCCGACACCCTCGGGCTCGCCCTCCAGCTGACCAACATCCTGCGCGACGTACGCGAGGACGCGGGCAACGGACGCACCTACCTCCCGGCCGAGGACCTCGCCAAGTTCGGCTGCTCCGCCGGTTTCACCGCCTCCAGACCGCCCGAGGGCTCCGACTTCGACGGGCTCGTGCACTTTGAGGCCCGCCGCGCCCGCGCCCTGTTCGCCGAGGGCTACCAACTGCTGCCGATGCTCGACCGGCGCGGCGCCGCCTGCGTGTCCGCGATGGCGGGCATCTACTACCGCCTGCTCGACCGGATCGAGCAGGACCCCGCCGCCGTCCTGCGCGGCCGGGTCTCGCTGCCCGCCCACGAGAAGGCGTACGTCGCGGTGCGCGGCCTCGCCGGGGTCGACGTCCGGGCGGCCGCGCGGCCCAGGATCGGCGGCCATCCGTGAACCGGGCGAAAACCAAGAGAACGTCCCAGCTCACGACCGCCCGCCCGGCCGTGTGGATCTCCCGCGACACCCGGGCAACCCTCAGGTCGGCCGCCGCGTCCCTCACAGCGTCGGCGCCCTGCCCGCCCGTGACAGCGGCCGTCGCCAGGGAGGACGTATGACCGGACAAGAGGACCCGCTCACCGCACCGCGGGAGAGCGCCCGGCGCGCCGTGGTCGTCGGCGGAGGACTCGCCGGAGTCACCGCCGCCCTCGGACTCGCCGACGCCGGACTGGACGTGACGCTCCTTGAGGGCCGCCCCCGGCTCGGCGGGCTCGCCTTCTCCTTCCGGCGCGGCGCACTCACCGTCGACAACGGACAGCACGTCTACCTGCGCTGCTGCACCGCCTACACGCACTTCCTCGACCGCATCGACGCGAGCCGGCTGGCCCCCGTGCAGGACCGCCTCGACGTCCCGGTGCTGGACGCGCACACCCGCAAGCTCGCCCGGCTGCGCCGCACCGCCGCCCCGGTGCCGGTGCACCTCGCCGCCTCCCTGGCCGGCTTCCGGCACCTGTCCCTCGCCGAACGCGCCTCCGTCGCCCGCGCCACCCTGGCCCTCGGGCGCCTGGACCCGGCCGACCCGGCGCTCGACGAGGAGGACTTCGGCAGCTGGCTGCACCGGCACGGACAGAGCCCGCGCACGATCGAGGCGCTGTGGGACCTCGTGGGCGTCGCGACCCTCAACGCGCGCGCCGGGGGAGCCTCCCTGGCCCTGGCCGCGAAGGTGTTCAGGACCGGACTGCTCTCCGAGCCCGGCGCCGCCGACATCGGCTGGGCGCACGTCCCGCTCGGCGAACTCCACGACACCCTCGCCCGCCGCGCCCTCGACAAGGCCGGGGTGCGCACCGAACTGCGCGCCCGGGTCGGCGCCGTCCACCGCGAACAGGACGGCACCTGGCGCGTGGTCACCGAGGACGGCGAGCTGCGCGCCGCGACCCTCGTGCTCGCCGTACCGCAGCGCGAGACGCACGCCCTGCTCCCCGCCGAAGCGATCGAGGACCAGGACCGGCTCACCCGGCTCGGCACCTCCCCGATCCTCAACGTGCACGTCGTCTACGACCGCAAGGTGCTGCGCCGGCCCTTCTTCGCCGCGCTCGGCAGCCCCGTGCAATGGGTGTTCGACCGCACCGCCCCCTCGGGACTCACCGGCCCCGGCCAGTACCTCGCGCTGTCCCAGTCGGCGGCCCAGGACGAGATCGACGCCCCCGTCAGCGCCCTGCGCGCCCGCTACCTGCCCGAACTGGAACGCCTGCTGCCCGCCGCGCGCGGCGCCGGTGTCCGCGACTTCTTCGTCACCAGGGAGCGCACCGCGACCTTCGACCCCGCACCGGGGTCGGGACGTCTGCGACCGGGGAACCGCACCGCCTTCCCCGGGCTCTACCTGGCCGGCGCGTGGACGGCCACCGGCTGGCCCGCGACCATGGAAGGCGCCGTACGCAGCGGCAGCGCCGCGGCGGCCGAAGCCCTCCGCACCCTGGGCCGTGCCCACGACCATCTCTTCGAGGAGGCGGCATGAGGCTAGATCTTCCGGGATCGGCTGCCCGGACCGACCGCAGGACCGGAACTAGAGGAGAGACTGTGCCGACTGTGCCCTCGGCCGATACGGCTGGCGACACCGACACCCCGGACGTGCCCGCGCTCCTGGAGCGCAGCCGGGCCCTGGCGACGCCGGTGCTGCGTTCCGCCGTGGACCGCCTGGCCCCGCCCATGGACGCCGTGGCCGCCTACCACTTCGGCTGGACCGACGCCCAGGGCCGGCCCGCCGAGGGCGACGGGGGCAAGGCCGTACGGCCCGCCCTCGCCCTGATCTCCGCGCAGGTCACCGGCGCCGCCCCCGAGGTGGGCGTGCCCGGAGCGGTCGCCGTGGAACTCGTGCACAACTTCTCGCTGCTGCACGACGACCTGATGGACGGGGACGAGCAGCGCCGCCACCGCGACACCGTGTGGAAGGTGCACGGCCCCGCCCAGGCCATCCTGGTCGGTGACGCCCTGTTCGCCCTCGCCAACGAGGTCCTGCTGGAGCTCGCCACCCCCGAGGCCGGGCGCGCCACGCGCCGGCTCACCTCGGCGACCCGGGCGCTGATCGACGGTCAGGCCCAGGACATCTCCTACGAGCACCGGCGGCGCGTCAGCGTCGAGGAGTGCCTGGAGATGGAGGGCAACAAGACCGGGGCGCTGCTCGCCTGTGCCGCGTCCATCGGCGCCGTCCTCGGCGGCGCCGACGACCGCACCGCCGACACGCTGGAGACCTACGGCTACCACATGGGCCTCGCCTTCCAGGCGGTCGACGACCTGCTCGGCATCTGGGGCGACCCGGAGGCCACCGGCAAGCAGACCTGGAGCGACCTGCGCCAGCGCAAGAAGTCGCTGCCCGTGGTCGCCGCGCTCGCCGCGGGCGGACCCGCCTCCGACAAGCTCGCGGGCCTGCTCGCGGCCGACGCGGAGGCCCAGGACGCCGGGCAGCCCGCGGACGCCTTCTCCGAGGAGGAGTTCGCGGCCCGCGCCGCGCTCATCGAGGAGGCCGGCGGCCGCGAGTGGACGAGCCAGGAGGCCCGCCGCCAGTACACCGTCGCGATCGAGGCGCTCGACTCGGTCCCGATGCCCACACCTGTGCGCGCGTCCCTCGTGGCGCTCGCTGATTTCATCGTCGTCCGAAAGAGATGATCACCATCAGACAGCCACACCGTCCATAACGCGCAGTCGCCGGCCGGTCCGGGCGACTCCCCCCGCCGTACCAGGAGACGGCGGGGGAGCGGCCCCGGTTCCGGCCGACGGCGGACCCACAGCAGATGAACATGACTGCACGAAGGGGAAGCCATGACAGCGACGACCGATGGAAGCACCGGGGCCGTGACGCCCCGCGCTGCCACGGCCAGTGCACCACTCGACCCTGCCGCGACCCACGAGACCGCCCAGGGGGCGGCCGAACGCGCCACCCGGCGCGCCGTGGACTACCTGCTCTCCCGGCAGGACGGCGAGGGCTGGTGGAAAGGCGATCTCGCCACCAACGTCACCATGGACGCCGAGGACCTGCTGCTGAGGCAGTTCCTCGGCATCAGGGACGAGCGGACCACGCAGGCCGCCGCGCTCTTCATCCGCGGTGAACAACGGGAGGACGGCACCTGGGCCACCTTCTACGGCGGCCCGGGGGAGCTCTCCGCGACCATCGAGGCGTACGTCGCGCTGCGCCTGGCGGGCGACCGCCCCGACCAGCCGCACATGGCGAAGGCCGCGTCCTTCGTCCGGGACCACGGCGGCATCGCCCGCGCGAGGGTCTTCACCCGCATCTGGCTGGCGCTGTTCGGCTGGTGGAAGTGGGACGACCTTCCGGAGATGCCCCCGGAACTGATGTTCTTCCCGAAGTGGTTCCCGCTCAACATCTACGACTTCGGCTGCTGGGCCCGCCAGACGATCGTGCCGCTCACCGTGGTGTGCGCCAAGCGCCCGGTGCGCCCCGCGCCCTTCGCGCTCGACGAACTGCACACCGACCCGGACAACCCCAACCCGGCCAAGCCGCTCTCACCGGTGGCCAGCTGGGACGGGGTCTTCGAGCGGCTCGACAAGATGCTGCACGGCTACCGCCGTATCGCCCCGCGCCGGGTGCGCGAGAGCGCGATGCACGCCGCGGCGAGCTGGATCATCGAGCGCCAGGAGAACGACGGCTGCTGGGGCGGCATCCAGCCGCCGGCCGTCTACTCGGTGATGGCCCTGTACCTGCTCGGCTACGACCTCGACCACCCCGTGCTGCGCACCGGCCTGGAGTCGCTGGACCGGTTCGCGGTCTGGCGCGAGGACGGCGCCCGGATGATCGAGGCGTGCCAGTCCCCGGTCTGGGACACCTGCCTGGCCACCGTCGCCCTGGCCGACGCCGGGGTCCCCGGTGACCACCCGCAGATGGTCAAGGCCGCCGACTGGATGCTCAGCGAGCAGATCGTGCGCCCCGGCGACTGGGTGGTGCGCCGTCCCGACCTGCCGCCGGGCGGCTGGGCCTTCGAGTTCCACAACGACAACTACCCGGACATCGACGACACCGCCGAGGTGGTGCTCGCGCTGCGCCGGGTCGAGCACCCCGACCCGGACCGGGTCGAGGCGGCGGTGCGCCGGGCCGTCGACTGGAACGTGGGGATGCAGTCGAAGAACGGGGCCTGGGGCGCCTTCGACGCCGACAACACCAGCCCCTTCCCCAACCGGCTGCCGTTCAGCGACTTCGGCGAGGTCATCGATCCGCCGTCGGCCGACGTCACCGCCCACGTGGTGGAGATGCTGGCGCAGGAAGGTCTCGCCCACCACCCGCGCACCCGGCGCGGAGTGGACTGGCTGCTGAAGAACCAGGAGCCGAACGGCGCCTGGTTCGGCCGCTGGGGCGTCAACTACGTGTACGGCACCGGGGCGGTCGTCCCCGCGCTCGTCGCCGCGGGTCTGTCCGCCTCCCACCCCGCGATCCGGCGGGCCGTGGACTGGCTGGCCGCCGTGCAGAACGAGGACGGCGGCTGGGGCGAGGACCTGCGCTCCTACAACGACCCGGCCTGGCACGGCCGGGGCGCCTCGACCGCCTCCCAGACCGCGTGGGCGCTGCTCGCCCTGCTCGCGGCCGGCGAACGGGAGTCCGAGCCCGTGCGCCGCGGGGTGGCCTATCTGGTCGAGACCCAGACCGAGGACGGGACCTGGGACGAGCCCTGGTTCACCGGGACCGGCTTCCCCTGGGACTTCTCCATCAACTACCACCTGTACCGGCAGGTGTTCCCGGTGACGGCGCTCGGCCGTTACGTGCACCGCACCGGTCCGGGGGCCGTCTGATGGACCAGGCCCCCGAGGCCGGGCAGCGCCCGGAGCCCGTACCGCTGCTGGTCGCCTGCGCGCTCGGCATCGAGCACCTCGCGCTGCGCAGCGGCGGGGGCCGCGGGAACAGAAAGGCACCGGGTCCCGTCACCGTCCTGCGGACGGGGATGGGGCCGCGGGCCGCGGAGCGTGCCGTACGGCACGCTCTGAGCGGGGACCTGGCGCAGGCCGCGGTCCTCGCGACCGGATTCTGCGCCGGGCTCGTTCCGGGGATGCACCCCGGCGACCTCGTCGTCGCCGAACGCACCCGGGACGAGTCGGGCGCGAGCGAGTGCTCGCGGACCGCCGCCCTCGCGGAGGCGGTCTCCCGCGCGGTACCCGGCCGCACCGTCCATACCGGGGTGCTGGCCGGCTCCGACCACGTGGTGCGCGGACCCGAGAGGGCCGCCCTGCGCGCGACGGGTGCGGTCGCGGTGGACATGGAGTCCGCCGCGAGCCTGCGCACGGCCCTCCAGGCCGCCGGCCAGGGGGCCCGTCCGGTTGCCGCCGTACGAGTGATCGTGGACGCACCCGAGCACGAGCTAGTCAGAATCGGCACGGTACGCGGGGGAATATCTGCCTTCCGCGTACTCCGTGCCGTCCTACCCGCTTTCTATGAATGGCACCGTTCTTCGCTGCTCCCCAGGAGGTGAGCCAGATGGCCATGCCGCTGCGCCAGACCATCAGGGTCGGGACGTATCTGATGGAACAGAAACTCCGCAAGCGGACGAAATTCCCGCTGATCGTGGAGTTGGAACCGCTCTACGCGTGCAATCTCGCATGCGAGGGCTGCGGCAAGATCCAGCATCCGGCGGGGGTCCTCAAGCAGCGTATGCCCGTGGCCCAGGCCGTCGGCGCGGTGCTGGAGTCGGGCGCGCCGATGGTGTCCATCGCCGGTGGTGAGCCGCTGATGCACCCGCAGATCGACGAGATCGTCCGCCAGCTCGTGGCCAAGCGGAAGTACGTCTTCCTCTGCACCAACGCCATGCTGCTGCGCAAGAAGATGGACAAGTTCAAGCCCTCGCCGTATTTCGCCTTCACCGTGCACATCGACGGGCTGAAGGAGCGGCACGACGAGTCCGTCGCCAAGGAGGGGGTGTTCGACGAGGCGGTCGCGGCGATCAAGGAGGCCAAGCGGCGCGGCTTCCGGGTCACCACCAACTCGACCTTCTTCAACACCGACACCCCGCAGACCATCATCGAGGTGCTCGACTACCTCAACGACGACCTCCAGGTCGACGAGATGATGATCTCCCCCGCCTATGCCTACGAGAAGGCTCCCGACCAGGAGCACTTCCTCGGCGTCGAGCAGACCCGCGAGCTGTTCAAGAAGACCTTCGCGGGCGGCAACCGCAGCCGCTGGCGGCTCAACCACTCGCCGCTCTTCCTCGACTTCCTTGAGGGCAAGGCCGATTACGACTGCACGGCCTGGGCCATCCCGAACTACTCCCTGTTCGGCTGGCAGCGGCCCTGCTACCTGATGGCCGACGGCTACGTCCCGACCTACCGTCAGCTCATCGAGGACACCGACTGGGACAAGTACGGCCGCGGGAAGGACGACCGCTGCGCCAACTGCATGGCGCACTGCGGCTACGAGCCCACCGCCGTCCTCGCGACCATGGGTTCGCTCAAGGAGTCGCTGCGCGCGGCCAGGGAGACCGTCGCGAGCAACCGCTCCTGAGGTGACGAAACGCCCGCGGCCCCGGCCGTCAGGCCCGAACCGGCCCCTCGACCGTGCCGCCCCGAGCGGCCCGGTCGAGGGGCCGGCGCGTCGGTCGCGGGCGCCCCGCCACCACGAGAAGCGGCCCGCCGCCCGCAGCGACGGCGAGCCGGACGTCCCCAGAAGGAGGGCTGAGACGTGACACTGCTGGAAGGCATCCACGGGCCGCAGGACCTGAAGACGCTGACCGGGGAAGAGCTGGTCGAACTGTCCGCGCAGATCAGGGAGTTCCTCATCCAGGCGGTGGCCAGGACCGGGGGGCACCTCGGCCCCAACCTCGGCGTCGTGGAACTGACCGTGGCGCTGCACCGGGCCTTCGACTCGCCGCGCGACCGCGTCCTGTGGGACACCGGGCACCAGAGTTACGTGCACAAGCTGCTCACCGGCCGCCAGGACTTCTCGAAGCTGCGCGGAAAGGGGGGCCTCTCGGGCTACCCCTCGCGCGCCGAGTCCGAGCACGACGTCATCGAGAACAGCCACGCCTCGACCGTCCTGGGCTGGGCCGACGGACTCGCCAAGGCCCGTGACGTACGGGGCGAGGAGCACCACGTGGTCGCCGTCATCGGCGACGGGGCGCTCACCGGCGGCATGGCCTGGGAGGCGCTCAACAACATCGCCGCCGCGAAGGACCAGCCCCTGGTCGTCGTCGTCAACGACAACGAGCGCTCCTACGCCCCGACCATCGGCGGTCTCGCCAACCACCTCGCGACGCTGCGCACCACCAACGGCTACGAGAAGGTCCTGGCCTGGGGCAAGGACGTCCTGGACCGCACCCCCGTGGTGGGCCGTCCGCTCTACGAGTCGCTGCACGGCGCGAAGAAGGGCTTCAAGGACGCCTTCGCCCCGCAGGGCATGTTCGAGGACCTGGGCCTGAAGTACCTCGGGCCCATCGACGGGCACGACATCGAGGCCGTCGAGTCCGCGCTGACCCGAGCCAAACGTTTCGGCGGACCTGTCATCGTGCACTGCCTCACCGAGAAGGGCCGCGGCTACGAGCCCGCCCTCGCCCACGAGGCCGACCGCTTCCACACCGTCGCCGCGATGGACCCGCTCACCTGCGAGGCGCTGACCCCCTCCGAGGGGCCCTCGTGGACCTCCGTCTTCGGCGAGGAACTGGTGCGCATCGCCGAGGAGCGGCCCGAGGTCGTGGCCCTCACCGCCGCGATGCTCGACCCGGTGGGACTGACCCCCTTCGCGAAGCGCTTCCCCGAGCGGATCTGGGACGTCGGCATCGCCGAGCAGCACGCCACGGTCTCCGCCGCCGGCCTCGCGACGGGCGGACTGCACCCCGTCGTCGCCCTGTACGCGACCTTCCTCAACCGCGCCTTCGACCAGCTCCTCATGGACGTGGCCCTGCACAAGTGCGGGGTCACCTTCGTCCTCGACCGGGCCGGAATCACCGGCACCGACGGCGCCTCCCACAACGGCATGTGGGACATGTCCGTCCTCCAGGTCGTCCCCGGACTGCGGATCGCCGCCCCGCGCGACGCGGTCCAGCTGCGCGCCCAGCTACGTGAGGCCGTCGCCGTGGACGACGCCCCCACCCTCGTGCGCTACCCCAAGGAGACGGCCGGTCCCGAGGTGCCCGCGCTGCGCCGCGTCGGCGGCATGGACGTCCTCGCCGAGCCCGGCGCGGGCGAGGACACCGATGTCCTGCTCGTCGCGGTCGGCGTGATGGCCCCCGTCTGCCTGAGCACCGCCGCACTGCTGCGCGAGCGCGGTATCGGCTGCACCGTCGTGGACCCGCGCTGGGTCAAACCCGTCGACCCCGCGCTCCCCGCCCTCGCCGGGGAGCACCGGCTGGTCGCCGTGGTCGAGGACAACAGCCGCAGCGCCGGGGTGGGCACCGCCGTCGCCGCCGCCCTCGGCGACGCCGACGTGGACGTGCCCGTGCGGCTCTTCGGCATCCCCGAGCAGTTCCTCCCGCACGCCAGACGCGGTGAACTGCTCGCAGACATCGGCCTCACCCCGGTCGAGATCGCCGGCCGGATCGGGGCCCGCATGGCCCGTAAGGAGAACAAGCAGGCATGACAACCGGCACGAGTGACACCACCGAGGCGCAGACCGGCCCCGGACAACGGGAACCCGGGCGCTCCGGCTTCGACCTCGGCGCGCTGCTGGCCGAGCGCGGCCGGGAGCGGTACGAGCTGCACACCAAGCACCTCAACCACCAGCTGCCCCGGATGCTGCACACCATCGGCTTCGACCGGGTCTACGAGCGGGCCGAGGGCGCGTACTTCTGGGACGCGGAGGGCAACGACTACCTCGACATGCTGGCCGGCTTCGGCGTCATGGGCCTGGGCCGGCACCACCCCGTGGTCCGGCAGGCCCTGCACGACGTCCTCGACGCGCAGCTCGCCGACCTCACCCGTTTCGACTGCCAGCCGCTGCCCGGACTGCTCGCCGAGAAGCTGCTCGCCCACAGCCCGCACCTGGACCGTGTCTTCTTCGGCAACAGCGGCACCGAGGCGGTCGAGACGGCGCTGAAGTTCGCCCGGTTCGCGACCGGCAGGAAGCGCGTCCTGTACTGCGCGCACGCCTTCCACGGGCTGACCACCGGCTCCCTCTCGGTCAACGGCGAGAAGGGATTCCGTGAGGGTTTCGCCCCGCTGCTGCCCGACACGGCCGTCCCGATCGGCGACCTGAAGGCGCTGGAGAAGGAGCTGAAGAAGGGCGACGTGGCCGGGCTCATCATCGAGCCCATCCAGGGCAAGGGCGTCCACGACACCCCGCCCGGCTACCTGCGGGCCGCCCAGGATCTCCTGCACAAGCACAAGGCGCTGCTCATCGCCGACGAGGTGCAGACCGGTCTGGGACGCACCGGCGACTTCTACGCCTACCAGCACGAGGAGGGGGTCGAACCCGACCTCGTGTGCGTCGCGAAGTCCCTGTCCGGCGGCTACGTCCCGGTCAGCGCGACCCTCGGCAAGGACTGGATCTTCAAGAAGGTCTACTCCTCGATGGACCGGGTGCTCGTGCACTCGGCGAGCTTCGGGGCCAACGCGCAGGCCATGGCCGCCGGGCTCGCGGTGCTCTCCGTCATGGAGGACGAGAACATCGTCGCCCACGCCCGGCGCACCGGCGACTACCTGAGAAACCGCCTGAGCGAGCTGATCCCGCGCTACGAGCTGCTGGCCGACGTCCGGGGACGCGGGCTCATGATCGGCATCGAGTTCGGCCGGCCCGAGTCCCTCAAACTGCGCAGCCGCTGGGCCATGCTCCAGGCCGCCCGCAAGGGGCTGTTCGCGCAGATGGTCGTCGTACCGCTGCTCCAGAAGCACCGCATCCTGACCCAGGTCTCCGGCGACCACCTCGAAGTCATCAAGCTGATCCCGCCGCTCGTCGTGGGGGAGAAGGAGGCCGACCGCTTCGTGGACGCCTTCACCGCCGTCATGGACGACGCGCACAACGGTGGACTGATGTGGGACTTCGGGAGGACCCTGGTGAAGCAGGCGGTCGCCAACCGATGACGGGGACGGAGCCCGCGGTCATCGGGCGCTGAGCCGGTCGCGAGCGGTCCGGCGCCACGGACTTTTGCCTCCCGGGCAAAAAAATTGCCCGGGAGGCATTTTCCTGGCTCAATCAGAGGTATGAGTCCTGCCATCCCCGGCGGACGGGACCTCCCCGACCCGCCGGACCAGCACACCGACGAGTCCGCGGCCGACGGCGTCCCCCTCGCGCTGTCCGCGGCCGTCGCCCCGCAGCTGCGGGAACTGCGCCGCCGCGCCGGGCTCACCCTGGAGGCCGCGGCCAAGGCCGCCGGACTCTCCCCGGCGCACCTCTCCCGGTTGGAGACCGGCCGCCGCCAGCCCTCCCTGCCGATGCTGCTCGCCCTGGCCCGTACCTACGGTACGACCGTTTCGGAACTGCTCGGCGAGCACACCGAGGGACGCGAGGCCGTCGTCCGGGCCGCCGCGATGGAGCCGACCGCCGCGGGCGGCTGGACCTACTGGCAGGCCGGCGGCCCGGGACGCGGGATGCAGGCGCTGCGCGTCCACGTCCCCCACGGCAGCCAGGGCGATATCGTCCGCGTCCACCCCGGCGAGGAGTGGCTGTACGTCCTCACCGGCCGGCTCAGGCTTCGGCTCGGCGACAGCACCCACCTGCTGGACCCGGGCGACAGCGCGCACTTCGACTCCCTCACCCCGCACCGGATCGCCGCCGTGGACCAGGGCGGCGCCGGGCTGCTCTTCGTCCACACCCTCATGCAGAGCCCGCTCGGCGCGCTCTGCCTCGGTGACGTACGCCCAGGAGGCGCATGATGTCCCGTCCCGCACCCGAATCCGTACCCGAGACCACCACTCCCGCCGCCCCCACGCCCGAAAGCGGCCCCGCCCCCGAGGCGCAGGCGGCCCCGGCCGGTGAGGAGGACACCCCGCGCGGGGTGCGCCGGTTCGTGGAGGACAAGATCCCGCGCGGCCTCGCCATCAGGCTGTTCGTCTACATCGTCGCGGGCCACGGACTCGCCGCGTTCCTGTTCCTCCTGTTCGAGCTGGGCGCCAAGAACCAGTGAGCCCCCGGCGCCCCGGGCCGGTCACTCGACCAGTCGCGCCCGCAGCCCCTCCCGCAGCTCCGGGGTGAGCCCGAGCACCTCGCCGAAGTACCGCTCGGGCCCGCCCCACACCGTGTCGACGGCCTCCAGAGCCGCCCGCAGGTACTCCACCCGCGCCTCGAACAACGGGTTGAGCAGCTCCATCACCTCGGGCGCCGTCGCCTCCGGGGAGTCGCTGCCGCGCCGGACGCGGTAGCGGCGGTGTGGGGCGTTCGACTCCAGGTAGTCCGCCTCGATCGCCTCCCGCTCGACGCCCACCGCGAGCAGCGTGAGGGCTATCGAGGTGCCCGCGCGGTCCTTCCCGGCCGCGCAGTGCATCAGGGCGGGCAGGCTGTCCGTCGCCATCGCGCGCAGCAGGCGCCCGTACTCCGCGGTCCGCTCCTCGACCAGCTGCCGGTAGGTGGCCTTCATCCGCGCCTCCGCCCGGCCCTCACCGAGCAGCTCCCGCAACTGCTCCAGCTCCCCGTGCCGCACCATCCGCCAGAACTCCGCGCCGTCCGCCGGGTCGTTGAGCGGCAGGCGCACGTTGCGCACCCCGGGCAGCTCGACGTCCGGGCCCTCCAGCGCCTGGTCCGCCGCGTTGCGGAAGTCGAAGACGGTGTGCAGGCCGAGCGAGGAGAGGAAGCTCACGTCCTCGGCGCTCGCGTGCGCGAGGTGACCGCTGCGGTAGAGCCGACCCGGGCGCACCCGCCCGCCGTCCACCGTGGGCAGCCCGCCCACGTCCCGGAAGTTGCGTACGGCGGCCAGCTCGGGCTCGGCCTGCGGCACCTGCTGCGTCACGGGGATTCCCTTTCCGGTGGGCCGCCGGCGCGGCTCGCCGGCACGGCGAGCCCGACCCTACGACACACCCGTACGCCCCCGACAGGACTTCGTACGGCCGCGAGGGCCGAGGTGAGCAGCGTCATAACCGTGACGGTCCGTACCCGCCGCCCCTTTCCGCCGATGCCGAATCGGTCCGGCGCATACGGGAAATCGAAGATCGGAATTCCACGGAGCGTGACGGAATTCCGGTCAATGGATCAAGAAAAGGGACACGGACGGGAAAAGAGTGGCTTGTCGGGCGAGTTCTCGCTCCTTTACGGTCACCCTCAGTCCGGCCGGAACGCCCAATCCTGCCGCCGCCCGGACTCCCGCTCCACTCACACCCGTACCGGCAGGAACGGGGGACCCACAGGCACCACCGCCGCCCGGTCCACCGGACGGCTAGGGGTGAAGCCGCGTCCACGCGGCCGGGCAGCTCCAGCCCGAACCCGACAGCTCACCTCGTAGGCGACGGAGAAAGAACACACCCATGCCCGCACAGGGTAAGAACCGCCGTTCGCTGTCCCGCCGCCTCGCGCTGATCGGCACCACCGGTGCCGCCGCGGTGGTGCTCCCGCTGACCGCCGCGGCCGGCGCGCACGCCGCCGCTCCCGAGGCCGCCCCGCAGAAGGCCGCCACCACCTACACCGTGATGAAGGGCGACACCCTGGCCAAGATCGCCAGGACGCACCACGTCGACGGCGGCTGGAAGAAGCTCTTCGAGATCAACAAGAAGGCCGTCGGCGCCGACCCGGGCGTCATCAAGCCGGGCCTCAAGCTCTCCCTGAAGGCCGCCGCGGCGGCACCCGCCGTGCAGTCCGCCCCCGCGGACTCCGGCTGGACCGCGCCCGTCGTCGGCGTCAAGGGCGGCGGCTACGGCAACTCCGGCAGCCTGTGGTCGCACGGCCACACCGGCGCCGACTTCCCCGTCCCCACCGGCACCTCGGTCAAGGCCGTCTCCAACGGCACCGTCGTCGCCGCCGGGGACGGCGGGGCCTACGGCAACCAGATCGTCATCAAGCACGGCGACGGCCACTACTCGCAGTACGGTCACCTCTCCTCGATCGGCGTGTCCGTCGGGCAGACCGTGACCGAGGGCCAGCAGATCGGCCTGTCCGGCGCCACCGGCAACGTGACCGGCCCGCACCTGCACTTCGAGGTCCGCACCGGCCCGGACTACGGCTCCGACATCGACCCGCTGGCCTTCCTCGCCCAGCACGGCGTCAACGCCTGATCCGTCCCTCCAGGACCGCACCGGCCCGCCCGCCCCGCGCCCCGCGCGGGGCGGGCGGGCCGAGGCGCACCCCGGGCGTTGCGCGCCCACGTCGCGGTGGCGACGGAAAAGCGACGACGACCCGTTCTCCGCCCCCCGTCACACCAGGCCCGCCCTATTCCTCAATTGGGCGAGATTTGACCGGTGGTCTTTCTCACCCCCCGTCAACCCCTGCCTACGGTGGCGTAGGTCACTCGGCCAGGTGAATGATGCCGAGGTGGCACAAGAATCGAGGTTCCCCCGTAGCAGCGCCCTTTCGGGAGAGGGCACCATCGCGTCGTACGCGGCCGTCGGCGACAGCTTCACCGAGGGCGTCGGCGATCCCGGCCCCGGCGGTGTCCTGGTCGGCTGGGCCGACCGGCTCGCCGTCCAGCTCGCCGACCGGCTCCCCGAACACGACTTCCGCTACGCCAACCTCGCGGTACGCGGCAAACTCCTCGACCAGATCGTCCGCGACCAAGTGCCCCGCGCCAAGGAACTCGCGCCCGACCTCGTCACCTTCGTCGCCGGCGGCAACGACATCCTGCGCCCCGGAAGCGACCCCGACGACGTCGCGGCCCGCTTCGAGAGCGCCGTCGCCGACCTGACCTCCGCCGTCGGCACCGTCCTCGTCGCGACCGGCTTCGACACCCGCGACACCCCGGTGCTGCGCCGGCTGCGCGGGAAGATCGCCACGTACAACGCCCATGTGCGCGCCGTCGCCGACCGCCACGGCTGCCCGGTCCTCGACCTGTGGTCGCTGCGCTCGGTGCGCGACCGCCGGGCCTGGGACACCGACCGGCTCCACCTCGGGCCCGAGGGACACACCCGGGTCGCCCTGCGCGCCGCCCAGGTCCTCGGCCTCGACGTACCCGCCGACCCGGAACAGCCCTGGCCGCCGCTGCCCCCGCGCGGCACCCTGGAGCACCGCCGCGACGACATCACCTGGGCACGCGACCACCTCGTCCCGTGGATCGGCCGCCGGCTGCGCGGAGAGTCCTCCGGTGACCACGCGCACGCCAAGCGCCCCGACCTGCTGCCCCTGTAGCGCCGCGCACCCGGTCCGACGCCCCGGGCCCCCGGCCCGTCCGGTCGGCCCGGCCCGCCGGGCGGCCCGCCCCGGGCCCCGCACATAATGGGTAGCCCACCGAGACGACGGGCAGCCCGCCCCGAGACCTTGAGGAGGCGCCGTGACCGACGCCCGTTCCCTGCGCTCCGAACTGCGCTCGCTGCGGCCCCTCGCCTTCGGCGCGGACGCCACCGGTGCCAGGCTGGAACGCATCCGGCGATCCCCGCACTTCGACCAGGCCCGCGGCGTCTTCCGCAACCCCGAAGGGCCGAAGGCCCCGCCGCCCGGCTCGCGCCTGGAGTTCCTCCAGAACTACTTCCGCAAGGACCAGCGCGCCCTGCGCGCCCCCGAGGGCACCCTCCCCGTCCACCCCACCACCCTCGCGGACCTCACGCGCGAGCCCGCCCCGGGGCTGCGCGTCACCTGGATGGGGCACTCCAGCGTCCTCGTCGAGATCGACGGCGCCCGCGTCCTGTTCGACCCGGTGTGGGGCGAGCGCTGCTCCCCGTTCTCCTTCGCCGGCCCCAAGCGGCTGCACCCCGCCCCGGTGGGGCTGGAGGCGCTCGGTCCCGTCGACGCGGTCGTCATCTCGCACGACCACTACGACCACCTCGACCTGCCCTCCGTGCGGCGCCTCGCCCGCACCGGCACCCTCTTCGTCGTCCCGCTCGGTATCGGCGCGCACCTGGAGCGCTGGGGGGTGGCTCCCGAGCGGCTGCGGGAACTGGACTGGCACGAGTCCACACGCGTCGCGGGCCTCGACCTCACCGCGACCCCGGCCCGCCACTTCTGCGGCCGCGGCCTGCGCAACCAGCAGCACACCCTGTGGGCCTCCTGGGTGGTCGCCGGCCCCGAGCACCGCGTCTACCACAGCGGCGACACGGGCTACTTCCCCGGCTTCGGTGACATCGGCACCGCGCACGGCCCCTTCGACACGACAATGATCCAGATCGGCGCGTACTCCCCGTACTGGCCGGACATCCACATGACCCCCGAGGAAGGCGTGCGGGCCCACCTCGACCTCCAGGGCGGCTCGCCCTCCGGGGTCCTGTTGCCGATCCACTGGGGCACCTTCAACCTCGCCCCGCACGCCTGGGCGGAGCCGGGGGAGTGGACGAGGGACGCGGCCGCGGAGGCAGGACAGGCGGTGGCGTTCCCCCGTCCGGGCCAGCCGTTCGATCCCGCGGGGGAGTTGCCGCGCGAGCCGTGGTGGCGGGCCGTGTCCCCGGCGATCGCGCGTCCGTGGCGTGCGGAGGGGGAGGCCGAGACGAGCCGGGGCGATCTCGACCTCGCCGGTGAGCGCTGACACCGCACCGCGTTCGCCGGCCCCGGCCTCAAACCGCCGACGCTCACCGGGGACCCTGTGAGCCGGTGGTCGTCCTGACCGCCGGGGGCCCCGGCCGGCCGGGGCAGTGCCCCCACGATCAACTCGGCTGACTCCCATACGGTGTCGGCTCACCGCCCTGGTGACTGGCCGGCCCCCAGGGCGGTTGCTTTCCCGGGGATGGCCGTCAGCCACGGGTTGTTGTCGCGGACGTACCGTCAGGAGGCGGGCGGTCACCGCGCCGCCGATCCCGGCACGCCGACCCCGCGCGCGCGGACTGCACGCGATCCCGGCCCGGCGGGCAGCGCCGTTCCGGTCGGCTTCCTGCCGCCCCTGCCGGCGGGCATCAGCTGCGGCAGTGGAGCGACGACACGACGAGAAACCGTGGCTCAGCCACGTCGCTTTGGGGTGTCGTTCGGACCTCTCCGTCGTCGCGGGGCTCCGGCAGGGCTGTGCCGGGTGGTCTCGTCCGCTGTGCCGGGTGGTCTCGTCCCAAGGGCGGTGGCCTGTCACCTCGCGAACCGCCCGGTAGTCGACGACGTCGGCCCCGGCCACCGGCAGGGCCTCGCCCCCGGCACCGGGCGAGCCGCGGTCGGCCGGGGACCGTGCGGCCCGGCGTGGTGGAAGTCGAACCGGGGATTCCGCCCCCTTGACACCGTCAGATCGATGGGAGGACCATCCGGTTCAGCTTTGACAACGTTGTCCCGGCGGTGGCCGCTTCGGGGCGGGGCGAGCTGTGGGTGTCGGACGACGCCCGCTGACGTGCCGTCAGGCGCAAGGCGGCTCCCGTCCGACAGAAGGGCAGGAAGAGTGTCCGACACAGTGACACGCCGCGGAGGCCCGGTGCGCCGGGCGGCCGGTGGCGTCGTGGTTCTGGCCCTCGCGGCCCTCGGCCTCTCGGCGACACCCGCGAGCGCGAGCCACGACCGTCCGGCCGTCGTCACCGACCCGGCCGCCCACGTCAACCCGTTGATCGGCTCGGCCAACGCGGGCAACACCTATCCCGGTGCCGTACGGCCCTTCGGGATGCTGTCCTGGAGCCCGCAGACCTCCAACGGGAAGCAGGTGTCCAACCCGGCGCCCGGCGGCTACCAGTACGACGCCAAGAAGATCCGCGGCTTCAGCCTCACCCACCTCAACGGGGTCGGCTGCTCCGGGGCCAACGGTGACGTGCCGATCATGCCGTACCCCGGGGAGGTGGACTCCTCGCCCACGGCCGACACCGAGGACGCGACGTACGCCTCGACCTTCTCCCACGCGAAGGAGACCGCCCAGGCCGGCTACTACAAGGTCGCGCTCGACAGCGGGGCCACGGCCGAACTGACGGCCACCGAGCGCACCGGCTCGGGCCGCTTCACCTTCCCCACCGGTAAACCCGCGAGCATGCTGGTGCGCGGCTCCAACGCCGAGTCCGGCAGCGCCGACGCGCAGGTCCACGTGGACCGCGCCGCGCACACCGTGAGCGGTTCCGTGGACGCCGGCAACTTCTGCGGACCCCAGAGCGCGAACAACCGCAAGGACCTCTACACCCTCCACTACACCGTCCACTTCGACCGGCCCTTCGCGAAGTCCGGTACCTGGAAGGACGGTTCCCTCAAGCCCTCCGCCACCTCGGCCACCGGCGGCACGGGCTACAGCTCCTCGGGCAACCCCGTCGCGGGCAAGGGCTCGGGCGCCTACGTCACCTTCCCGGCCGGCACCACCGAGGTCGGCGCCAAGGTGGCCGTGTCCTACGTGAGCGACCGGGGCGCCGAGGCCAACCTGCGCGCCGAGAACCCGCCGCACAAGAGCTTCGACGCGGTGCGGCACGAGGCGACACGGGCCTGGCAGAAGGCGCTGCGCACCGTCGAGGTCGGCGGCGGCAGCGAGGACCAGTACGCCACCTTCTACACGGCGCTCTACCACTCGATGCTCGAACCGACGCTCACCAGCGACAGCGACGGAACCTACACGGGGGCGGACAACAGGACACACCGCCTCGCGCACGGACAGCGCGCCCAGTACGGCACGTTCTCCGGCTGGGACCAGTACCGCGCACAGGTACAGCTCATGACGCTCCTGAACCCGAAGGCCGGGAGCGACTACGCCCAGTCCCTGTACAACTACGCCGGACAGCGCGGCGGCGAGTGGGACCGCTGGCTGCTGGAGCACGGCAAGACCAGCGTCATGTCGGGCGACCCCTCGGACGCGGCCCTCGCCGGCATCCTCGCGTTCGGCGGGCGTGACTTCGACGTCAAGGGCGCCGTCGCCTCCCTCGTGAAGGCGGCCACCGTGCCCACGGCCAACGACTCGGACAGCGCCGGCTGCAACGTGGAGTGCGTCGGTCAGCGGCCCGCGCTCGACCAGTACCTCAAGCTCGGCTACGTACCGGCCGACAACTGCCACTGCTGGGGCGGCGCCGCCGAGACCCTGGAGGACGCGGCAGCCGACTACGGCCTCTCGGAACTCGCGCGCGCGGTCGGCGACAAGGCCGCCCAGAAGCGGTTCCTCGACCGTTCCGGCAACTGGACGCACGTCTTCGACCCGACAGCCACCCCCGAGGGCGGATACATCCGTGACCGCAAGGCGGACGGCACCTGGGCGGGCACCTTCACCCCCGCCACCGGCGCCGGCTTCGTGGAGGGCACCAGCGCCCGCTACAGCTGGATGGTCTACTCCGACGTGGCCAGGCTGGCCCGCGCGATGGGCGGCAGGGACAAGACGGTCAAGCGCCTCGACGCCTTCTTCCGCGACGCCGACGGGGCGTTCGACTTCTCCGCGAAGGACGACACCCGCTACGACCCGACCAACGAGCCCGACATCAACACGCCCTACCTGTACGACTACGTGGGCGCCCCCTACAAGACGCAGGAGACCGTCCGCGCCGAGCTGGACCAGCTGTGGACCAACGCCCCCGGCGGCATCCCCGGCAACGACGACGCGGGCACCATGTCCTCCTGGTACGTGTTCTCCGCGCTCGGCGCCTACCCCCAGAACCCCAGCCGCGCCGACCTCGCGCTGAGCGCCCCGCTGTTCCCGCGCGCGGTGGTCCACGCCGGGCACGGCCGCACCCTCACGATCAACGCGCCGGGTGCCTCGAAGACCAACAAGTACATCCGCGGCCTGCGGACCGACGGCCGCAGCTCGCACAAGCCCTGGGTGCCCGCCTCCTTCGTGGAGCACGGCGGCACGCTCGACTTCACCCTCGGCAGCGAGCCCGACACCTCCTGGGGCAGCGCCGAGGCCGACGCCCCGCCCTCCTTCCCCGGCGGCGGCGACACCTATTTCACCGGTACGCGGCCCGGCACGGTGAAGACCGAGCCCGGCGGCGCGGACGCGAAGGCCGCCGTCACCGTGCAGACCCTCCAGGACAAGGCGGAGACCGTGCGCTGGGAGGCCACCGCCCCCGACGGGCTCAGCGTGACCCCCGCGAGCGGGCAGATCACGGTGCCCGGCGCGGGCTCCGCGGACGCGACGTTCTCCGTGGCCGCCGGGGCCGGCACGAAACCCGGCTTCTACTCCGTCCCCGTGACACTGAAGTCGGCCTCCGGGACCGAGCTGCCGAAGACCTCGCTGTCGGTGACCGTCGCGCCCAAGGACAGCCTGCTGTGGAACCTCAACAACCACGGGGTGTCCAGCGAGGACGGCAACGCCGACGGCAACTTCGACGGGGAGGGCTTCAGCTACTCCGCGAAGGCGCTCGCCGCCGGGGGCGCGAAGCCGGGCGCCACGGTCTCCTCCGGCGGCTTCGACTTCACCTGGCCCGACACACGGCCCGGCGACCCGGACAACATCGAGGTGACGGGCGGCGGACAGGTCCTCGCCGTCCCCGCGGCCCCCGGCGCCACGAAGCTGAGCCTGCTCGGCAGCGCCGCCGAGGGCAAGGCCAGCGGTACGGCGACGCTGACCTACACCGACGGCACCACGCAGCAGGCCGACATCGGATTCAGCGACTGGACGCTCGCCGCGGGAGCCGACCAGCCCTCCTTCGGCAACACGATCGCCGTGCACACCGGCTACCGGCTCGCCACGGGCGGCGAGCAGGACCCGGTGGGCGCCGAGATCTTCGCCACCGCGCCCGTACCGCTCCAGACCGGGAAGCAGCTCGCGAGCGTGACCCTGCCGAAGACCACCGACGGAGGCGTCCTCCACGTCTTCGCGGCGGCGACGGCCTGACCCCCACCGGCTCCGCGGACCGGGCGAGTGGTCGCCCGGTCCGCGGAGCCGGCCCCCAAGGGGGCTTCCCCTTCCTGCCCCTCCTACCGCTTCCCCTCCTGTGGCAGTTCGACGGTGCTGCACACCCGTACCAGCGCGGGGGTCCGGGGCGCCGAACCGAAACCGAAGGTCACCGGCGGGGAGAGCGGGCCCGGCGCGCCCAGATCGCGGCCGTCCAGCTCGGCCCGGACCGAGCGCAAGGAGTGCAGATCCCGCGCGCCGTACCACTCGCGCCGCCCGGCCCCCGCGCTGCCGAGCGTGCGCACCCCCGGCAGGAGACGGGCCGGCCCATCGCACAGACGCGCCCAGCGCCTGCTGCGGGCGAGCCGCGCCGGGACCACGCACAGCAGCCGGCCCAGCGGCGTCCGGCGGCCGACGGTCAGCCACAGGCGCAGCGGGCCCGCCGTCACGCTCCACCGCGCGCCCGCCACGTCCACCGCGACGGGCACCACCCGCACCCGGTCGAAGGTGTAGGTCGCGGCGACGAACTCGGCCACCCGCTGCGAGGGGGCGAACAACGTCCGCCGCCCGTCCGCGTCCTGGACCATGACGTCGCTGAACGGGCCGAACGGCGACCGGGGCCAGTGGCCGAGCACCAGCCGGGTGCCCGAGGTGGTGCCGACCCCCGCGATCCACCCGTCGAACAGCAGTCGTCCCCGCCGTACCCCGGCGCCCGAAGCGGTCATGGAGGACAGTGTGCCCGCTCGGGCACGGGACCGCCCTCCGGGGGCCGACCCCCACCCGGCCGGATCAAGCGTGCGAACGGGACGACGGCTCGCGCACGTGTGCCCACCGGGTTTTCGCTCATACGAACCGGCACTCATACCAGAGCGGGACCCTGCGCGTACGGGTTTGTCAACTGGTCGCGGCCCCTGTTCAGTTGGTGACTACTGTGTGTTTTCCGGCGGTCACCCGAGCAGGGGTGCCGTCGGCGCGGCAGCACGCACCCAGCAGGACTTCAGCAGGAGCCCCCACACCCGCACCGAGGACGCCGATGTCACACCTCCGCGCACCGGCCCCCCGCGCAGACCGCCGAGACGGCGGGGCGCGGCACGGCCGGCCGGGCAGCCCCCTGCCCGAGACGCACATACGGACCCTTCTGCTGCGCACCGCGGTCCTCCCGGCCGTCGCCGTGGCCCTCAGCGGAACCGCGGCCGTCCTCATGGTGCTCGGCGCGGGCCCGCACCCCACCACGGCCGTCCGGATCGTGCTCGCCGTGGCCGCGGCCGTGGCCGTCGCCGCCCTGTGCGGCGCCGTCCTCGCCGCGCGCCGCGCCACCCGCACCCTGCTGGACCGGATCGCCGTCCTGCGCAGCACCAGCGCCCGGCGCCAGAGCGAGCTGCGCGGGCTCGTCGACCGGCTGCGCCGGGGCGAGGTCACACCCGTGCGCGAGTCCTCACCGCGGCCCGATCGCGGAGGGGACGGGCTCGACCTGCTCGCCGACGAACTGGGGCGCTCGCACGACGTCGCGATGGCCTCGGTCGTGCAGGCGTCGAAACTCTCCAGCCAGGCCGGCAGCGATCAGAAGGTCGAGGTCTTCGTGAACCTCGCCCGCCGCCTCCAGTCCCTCGTGCACCGCGAGATCCAGCTCCTGGACGAGCTGGAGAACGAGATCGAGGACCCGGCGCTGCTCAAGGGGCTCTTCCACGTCGACCACCTAGCCACCCGCACCCGCAGGCACGCCGAGAACCTCGCCGTGCTCGGCGGGGCGATGTCCCGCCGCCAGTGGAGCCGGCCCGTGACCATGACGGAGGTGCTGCGCTCGGCCGTCGCCGAGGTCGAGCAGTACTCCCGGGTCAAGCTCGTGCCGCCCGTCGAGGGCACGCTGCGCGGTCAGGTCGTCGCCGACGTGATCCACCTGCTCGCCGAACTGGTCGAGAACGCCACCCAGTTCTCCTCCCCGCACACCCCGGTGCTGCTGCGCGCGGGGCGGGTCGCCGCGGGCCTCGCCGTGGAGGTCGAGGACCGGGGCCTGGGCCTGCCGGTCGCCGAACAGCACCGGATGAACGCGCTGCTCGCCGACCCCGATCAGGTCAACATGGCCAGCCTGCTCCAGGACGGCAGGATCGGCCTCTACGTGGTCGCCACCCTCGCCCGCAGGCACGGCATCGCCGTCCGCCTCCAGAGCAACATCTACGGCGGTGTGCAGGCGGTGCTCGTCCTGCCCGCCACTCTGCTCGGGGAGGAACCCGGGGAGCTCGAACCGGTCGCGGGCGACAACACCGCCCCGGCGATCCCCCTCCCGCGCGCCGAACGCCCGGCCTCGCCCCCGGCGCTCCCCGCACGGCCCGAACCGCGACCGCAGGCGGAGCCCGAACCGGCCCCGCCGACGACCGGGACGGGGCGGGAGACGGCGACGGGAACGACCTGGACGACGGGGATCGCCGCGACGACGGGGGCTACGGGGACTACGGGGACGAAGCGGGAGGAGACCTCCGGGACGGGGCCGGACAGGCGCTCGGTCACCAGTCCCGTTCCTCCCGCCGCGGCCCACCGCGCCCCGGAGACCGCCGCACGTCCGGGCCCCGTCGTGGAACAGACGCCCGACGCCAAGCGCACCCCCGTCGTGCCCCAGCGCCAGGCCCGGCGCGCGCCCGACGAGGAGACGAGCGAGGGCGCGCCACCGCCGCTGCCCGTCCGGGGCGCGCCGGGCTCGCACACCGCGCGCCGCGCCCCGTCCCCGGCGCCCGGCGCCGCGCCGCGCCGCGCCTCCTCCCCGTCGCCCCGCGCCTCCTCCCCGGAGTCCGCCGGGACCGGGCGTCCGTCCGCCCCCCGGCTCCCGGTGCGCGGCGTGGACCGGGAACGCCCGAACCCGGCCGAGGCCCGTCCCGGTATCCGTCCGGGCGAGCTGACACCCGTCGACACCCCGGGCGGCATCACGGCGCTCACCCTGCGGGACGGCACCCCGGTGGCCGGCCCGGCGGCCCGGCCCCCCGGACTGCCCCGCCGTCAGGCGCAGACACACATGGCCCCGCAACTGCGGCGCGGACCGCAGCCCGACCGCCCCGAGGACGACGCCTACGTCGGGCACGACCCGGGCCTGATGGCCGCCTTCCGTACCGGCTTCGGCCGGGGCGAGGCCACCGATCCGCCGGCCGTCCGCGTGCCCGAGCCGCGGCTGGAGGAGCCCCCCGGCACCGAGCACGCCGACCGGCCCCACCCGTCCACCGGCTGATGGCCCCACCCGCCCCCGCATCCCCCGGGCCGGCGAAGGACCGGCCCCCGCCCCCGCGCGGCGCGTGCCCCGACCTCCCGCCCCCGTACTCCAAGGAGCCGATCCCATGGCGAGCGAAGTGCCCACGGGCCATGCCCAGGACGTGACCACCGGCCATGTCTCCGACCTCGACTGGCTGTTGAGCGGCCTGGTGCAACGCGTACCGCACAGTACGAGTGCCGTACTGCTCTCGGCGGACGGGCTGGTCAGGTCCGTGCACGGACTCGACGTGGACAGCGCCGACCACCTCGCGGCCCTCGCCTCCGGGATCTACTCCCTCGGCCGCAGCGCCGGCGCGCGCTTCGCCGACGGCGGGGACGTACGCCAGGTCGTGGTCGAACTGTCCACCGCTCTGCTGTTCGTGTCCTCGGCGGGCTCGGGCACCTGTCTCGCGGTGCTCGCCGGGAACGAGGCCGACCCGGCGGTCCTCGGCTACGAGATGGCGATGCTCGTCAAGAGCGTGCGCCCCTACCTCGCCACCCCGGCGCGGCGCCCGGCCGTCACGGCGGCCCCGGCGAGGACCCGTTGAGGGCCCTGGCCGTGACGATCGGGCAGGACGGTCCGTGGCTGGACGACGCGGCGGGGCGGCTCGTGCGGCCCTACACCGTCAGCGGCGGCAGGACCGAACCCGCCACCAGATTCGACCTGCTCTCCCAGGTGCTCGCCACCGGTACCCCGGCCCCCGCCCACCTGGGACCCGAGCACAACCAGGCCCTCGGCCTGTGCGGGGCCCCGGCCTCCGTCGCCGAGCTGGCCGCGCAGTTACGGCTGCCGGTCGTGGTCACCAAAGTGCTGCTGTCCGACCTCGTGGACTGCGGCGCGCTCGTCAGCAAACCCCCGGACTCCTTCCACAACCCCACGGACCGGTCCCTACTGGAGGCACTGCTCGATGGACTACGACGACGGCTCTGACACCTTCCCCACGGCGCTCAAAATCCTGGTCGCCGGCGGCTTCGGGGCGGGCAAGACGACCTTCGTGGGCGCCGTGAGCGAGATCGCCCCGCTCAGCACCGAGGAGCTGCTGACCAGCGCCAGCGCCGAGACCGACAGCCTGGAGGGGGTCGAGCAGAAGACCACCACGACCGTCGCAATGGACTTCGGCCGCATCACCCTCGACCGCTCCCACGTCCTCTACCTGTTCGGCACCCCGGGCCAGGAACGTTTCTGGTTCATGTGGGACGAGCTGTCCGAGGGGGCGCTCGGCGCGGTCGTGCTCGCCGACACCCGCAGACTCCAGGACTGCTTCGCCGCCGTGGACTTCTTCGAACAACGCGGACTCGGCTTCGTCGTGGCCGTCAACGAGTTCGACGGCGCCCACCGCTACGACCCCCAGGAGGTGCGGGCCGCCATCGACCTGGCCCCCGAGGTGCCCGTGGTGCGGTGCGACGCGCGCATCTCCAGCTCCGGCATCCAGACCCTGCTCAAACTCGTCCAGCACCTGCTGACGAGCACCGAACCGACCGCCGCGAGCAGCCAAGGGGTCAGGGCGTGACCTTCGGCAGGCTGCTGCTCACCCCCGAGGACGCGCAGGCCCCCGCCCGGTTGGAGCGTCTGCGCGCGCTGGGTCTGGGAGAGCGGCCCGAACCGGCGCTCGACGCGGTCGCGCGGCGGCTCGCCGCCCGGCTCGACGTGCCCTACGCGGCGGTCAACTTCGTCACCCCCGCCCACCAGTTCCTCGCCGGACGACACCCCTGCGCGCGCCCCTCGGCACGCCGGACCCTGCCGCGCGACCACGGCTACTGCCCGTACGTCGTCGTACGCCGCAAGGCCCTCGTCCTGGAGGACGTGCGCCAGTTCCCGCGCTTCGCGAGCAACCCGGTGGTCTACCAGTGGGGGGTCCTCGCCTACCTCGGTGCCCCGCTCATGGACGGGGACGGCCTGGCCCTCGGCACCGTGTGCGCCGCCGCGCGCGAGCCCCGTACGTGGGGCGGCGAGGGACTCGACGTGGTGAAGACGCTCGCGGCGGAACTCGGCGAGGAACTCACGGGCAGGGCCCCGCGGACCCCGGCCGCGGACCCGGGTGCGGTGGGCCGGCCGGCCCACGTGGGGGCATGACCTCGCGTACGCGGGGGAGAGGGGGAGGGGCAGGCCGTCACCTGGCGTCCGCCGGGCCCCGCGCGGGCACGGCCGCCCCGTACCCCCACCGGAAGGAACCCGACCGCGATGAACAGTTCCAGCGCCGACACCGCCCGTACCCCCGGCGTCCTCCAGACCGGTGACGGAGTCGCCCTGGCCACGTACACCTGGCTGCCCGAGGCGGGGAGCCGTCCGCGCGCCTTCGTGCAGATCGCGCACGGCGCCGCCGAGCACGCCCAGCGCTACGACCGCTTCGCACGGCACCTGACCGCCCGGGGATACGGCGTCGTCGCCTCCGACCACCGGGGTCACGGGGCGAGCGCCCAGTCCACCGGGGGCTTCGGCGTCACCGGGGACACGGGTGCCGACACCTGGCGTGCGATCCTCGCCGACCTCAAGGCCGTCGGCGATCAGGTGCGGGCGCTGCACCCGGGCACCCCGCTGCTGCTGCTCGGCCACAGCCTCGGCTCGATGCTGGCGCGCGAGTACGCCCAGGAGTACCCGGACGACCTCGCGGGGCTGATCCTCACCGGTGCCTTCCGCTCCTTGCCCGGGGCCGAGCCGGAGTCCGCGATCGCCGCGCTGGAGGCGGAGATCGACACCCACGGCCGCGACCACCTCTCCTCCTTCGTGCCCGATCTCTTCGCCTCGTTCAACGACCCCTTCCGGCACCGCACCGGCTTCGAGTGGCTGTCGCGGGACGAGGCCGAGGTGGACGCGTACGTCGCCGACGAGCGCTGCGGTTTCCCGTTCTCCGCCGGGCTGTCACTGGACTGGGTGCGCGCCTCCCGCCGGGTCAACGACCCCGAACGCCTCGCCCGCATGCCGCGCGACCTGCCCGTGCACGTCGCCTCCGGCACCGAGGACCCGTGCAACCAGCGGATGACCCTGATCTACGAACTCCTGGAGGACCTGCGGTACCTGGGCGTCGAGGACCTCAGCTGGAAAGGGTACGAGGGGGCCCGCCACGAGATCCTCAACGAGACGGTGCGCGAGCGGGTGCACGCGGACCTGACCGACTGGCTGGACGCCCACGCGCTGTGAGCCCCGGAGCCCGGGGCCGGGCCGCGCAACGCGCTGTCGGTGCCGTGCTCTACGGTCTCGTCATGCCTCACGTCCCCTCCGCGCCCGCGCTCGGCTCCGCCGACCTCCGCGCGATCTGCCTCGCGCTGCCGGAGACCGTCGAGAAGACGGCCTGGTCCATGCCGACCTTCCGGGTCGCCGGGAAGATGTTCGTGACCGTGCCCGAGGACGAGACCTCCTTCGCGGTGCGCTGCCCGAAGCAGGAACGGGAGGAACTGGTCCTCGCCGAACCGCACAAGTTCTGGGTCGCCGAGCACGAGGCGTTCTCGGCCTGGGTCCGGGTCCGGCTCGCCGCTCTCGACGACGCCGCCGAACTGCGGGACATCCTGACCGACTCCTGGTGCCAGGCGGCCCCGCCGCGCCTGCGCGAGGCCCATCCCGCGCTGTGCCCCCGGCCGGAGACCTACGGCCCGGCCTGACGAACGCTCGTCCGCCCGCCGGAGTCACCGGCTCCTCCCGGCCCCCGCCGTGGCATGATCCACGCGAGGCCGCAAGGCCGACAGGAACGGGAGGACGCGGCACGGATGGCCGGAGAACCAGAAGCGCGGGACGTGGAGCCACGGACGTGGACGGGAGCGGCCCGGAGGGCGGCGCGCAAGGCGTCCGGCGCCAGCGGCGTACCTCCCGGGATCGCGGCCCCACCCCTGGGCGGTCCCTGCGACGAGCCCCTGCCCCGGGACCGGCAGCCGCTGTGGACCCGCGACTTCGGGCTGTTCTTCACCGCTCGCGCCGTAGCCAAACTGGGCGACACGATGCTCCCGGTGGCCCTCGCCACGGGACTCCTCCAGGAGGGGTACGGGGCGGGGGCGGTCGGCCTCGCCATGGCCTCCTCGGTGGCCCTCTTCGCCGGCCTGGTCGTCTTCGGCGGCGTCTTCGCGGACCGGTTCAACACCCGGCTGCTGATGATCGGCGCCGACAGCGTCCGCGTCGTGACGCAGTCCCTGGCCGCCGTCCTCTTCTTCACCGGGCACGTCGTGCTGTGGCAGGTCTGCGCGATCGGCGCGGTCAACGGGGCCGCCTCCGCCCTGTTCCAGCCCGGGGTGGCCAGTACGGTGCCCCGGCTCGCCGCCGACGTGCAGAAGGCGAACGGAGCCGTCCGGGTCGCCGAGTCGGTGGCCAGCCTGGGCGGTCCCGCCTTCGCCGGTCTCCTGGTCGGGTTCGCCTCCGCGGGCGGCGTCTTCGTCGTACACGCCGGCACCTATCTGGTCAGCGCCCTGTGCCTGATCGTGCTGCGGCTGCCCGCCGCCGCCCCCGGCACCGCGCCCCGCGCCACCCGGTTCCGCGCCGACCTCGTCGAGGGCTGGCACGAGTTCCGCTCCCGCACCTGGCTGTGGGCGGTCATCGCCGTGTGGGGCCTGTACATGGTCGCCGCCTGGGGCCCGGCGGTCCCGCTCGTGGCGACCTCCGTCGTCCAGGACCACGGCCCGAAGGCGTACGGACTGGTCAACTCGGCGCTCGGCGCGGGCACGGTGATCGGCGGACTGCTCGCCCTGCGGCTGCGCCCGCGCCGCATGCTGCGGGCCGGGGCCCTCGCGTTCTTCGGCGTGTGTCTCTTCCCGGCCGGGGTGGGCGCCGGCCTCCCGGTCGCGGGTATGGCGGTGTGCTCGCTCGTGGCGGGGGCGGGCTCCGCGTTCTGGGGCGTGATGTGGGCGACGACGGTGCAGACCCAGGTGCGCCCCGACGTCCTCAACCGCATCCACGCCTACGACGTCGCGGGCTCCCTCGCGCTGATGCCGGTCGGCCAGGCGCTCGCGGGTCCCGCCGCCTCCTTGTTCGGCACCGACACCGTCCTGCTGACCGGCGGGGTGGTGATCGTCGTGGCCGGTCTCACCCTCCTCGCCGTGCCCGACGTCCGGCGCCTGACCCGCGTCGACGCGCCACCGGAACGCCACGGCAACCTCGCACCCCGGCCACGCGGCCCCGAGCGCGCCCGCGACGACCGGGAGGCCCCGCCGACCAGAGCCGGCTGACGGGCCCGCCGACCGGGAGCCGGCCGCCGGGCCCGCCGAGTTCGCCGACCGTTCCCCGGCGCGCGGTCGTCGCTCACCCGGCGCGCGCGTCCAGGAAGGCGGTGACGCGCCGCCGCAGGCCGGCGGCGTCCAGACCGTGCGCGGCGGTGTGCTCGGCCGCCGTCCCGTAGCGCCGCAGCTCCGTACGGCCCACACCGAGGCCCAGTACGCGGTGCGGCCGGTCCACGAGCGCCTCGGCGACCACCGAGGTCGAGGTCCCCGCGTAATACGGCTCTACGAGCACGACGTCCTGGGCGGCGCCCGCCAGGGCGCGGCGCAGCCCGGCCCCGTCGAACGGCCGCACCGTCGTCGCGTACAGCACCGCCACGTCGAGTCCCTCGGTCGCCGCGAGCACCTCGTCGAGCACCGGCCCGACCGCGAGGACGACCCCGGCCCGCCCTTCCCGCACGAGGCTCGTACGGGACCCGTCAACGGTCCGCCCCACCGCGTTGACCTGATCCGACAGCCGTACGTAGACGCGCTCCGGCCCTGCGGCGACCGCGTGCCGCAGCAGTGCCTCGGCCTCGTCCGGATGACCGGGGACGTGCACGGTCCACCCGTCGAGCGTGTCGAGCAGGCCCACGTCACCGGGGGACATATGGGTGAAACCGCCCGCGGCGATGTCGAAGGAGGCCCCCGAGCTGACCAGCACTCCGCCCACGTCCTGGTGGCCGAAGTCCAGTTTGAGCTGTTCGAAGGGCCGCTCCACGAGGAAGCTCGCGAAGGTGTGCAGCACGGGCCGCATCCCGCTCAGCGCGAGTCCGGCGCCCGCCCCGACCAGCAACTGCTCCCTGATCCCGACGTTGACGACACGTTCGGGGTGGCGACGCGCGGCTCCGGTGAAGCGGTCGGCGCTGATCTCGGCGAGGACGAGAGCGACCCGGGGGTCCTCGTCCAGCAGCTCGGAGACGGTGGTGGCGAAGCGGTCACGCATGGTGTCCACGGCGGTGTGGTCCTTTCGGGAGAAGGGTGCGGCGCGCCGCTCGGGGACGAGCGGTGGTTCCGGGCAGGGGGGCACGGAGTGGCGGGCCCACGGCGGGGCAGGTCAGGCGGCACCCGAGGTCTTCGGCTCCACCCGGGCGACGACGGCGAGCGGCCGGCCCGGGTGCGCGGTGGTGAAGGCGGACAGCAGCGCCGCGTGGTCGCGGCCGTCCACGGTCCTGGTCTCCCAGCCACCGACCCGGAAGCGTTCCGCGATGCCGCCGGGGCGGGCGTGCCGGGCGGAGGAGTTGTCGATCACCACGGTGTGCAGCCGGTCGAGCCCCGCGGGCCCCGCGAACGCGATCGCCTCGTGGTTGGAGCCCTCGTCCAGCTCCGCGTCACCGACCAGCACCCAGACCGCCGGCCCGCCGCGCCCCTGCGCCCGCAGCCCCAGGGCGACACCGACCGCGAGCGGCAGCCCGTGCCCCAGGGAGCCGCTGCCGATCTCGACGCCGGGGACCAGGGTCCGGTCCGGGTGGAAACCGAGCCGCGACCCGAAGGACCCGAAGCCGTCGAGCCACTCCTCGGGGAGGAAACCCTTGGCGGCGAGCACCGAGTAGTACGCCATGGGGCCGTGCCCCTTGGAGAGCAGGAACCGGTCGCGCTCCGGGTCGTCGACGGCGCCGGGGGAGACCCGCAGCACCTCGTCGTACAGCACCCACAGCACGTCGAGGGTCGAGGTCGCGGCGGGCCCGTGCTTCTCGTCGCCGGTGAGCCGTTCCATGAGCCGGGGAAGATCCGCGTACCCGAGGCTGCCGGGGGCGGACGCTGAGGTCGTCGTCATACGGCGACGCTAAAACCCCAAGTGAACTTGAGGTCAAGCCCCCGGTGCGTGCGGCGCCCCCCACGGGTGCGAGAAAGGCGTGCGCGACCACCCGCCGGAGTGCGGTATGGTTTCTGTGCGCGTTCGGCCAGGGAAACCCCAGGTCACTCGCGCATCGGGACGTGGCGCAGCTTGGTAGCGCACTTGACTGGGGGTCAAGGGGTCGCAGGTTCAAATCCTGTCGTCCCGACGGAAACGTCGCAGATCAGAGGGGTCCTCCGGGGCCCCTCTCGATCGTTTCCCGAGGTGCCGTCTCACCTGTCTCACAGACGCTGTTGATCAAGGTCGGCCGAGCAGTTCGGCCCGTTCTCCGAACCCGCCTGCGCGTAGGTCCGTACCGAGCCCGAGGCGCGGCTGCTGAAGATATGCGATCTCGCGGCCCGCATGGGTGTGGAAGAGCGTCTGGTGACGCTGGCCGAGGTTCAGACGAAGATCATGTTCGAGGCGATGAACCGGGCGCTGGCAGCCCTGGAGCTGACGGCCGCGCAGCGCGCCCGCGTGCCGGAGATGATGGCCGGTCTCCTGCGGGGCATGGCCGCCAAGGGGCGGCCGGAACTCCCCGCCGCCTGAACACACGGAAGCCGCAGCCCGTGTGAGCTGCGGCTTCCTGGCGGGTAGACGGTCAGCCGGTCTGTTGCCACTGATCCACCGCCCACGCTGCGGACCCTGGTTACGATCCCCCGATGGAATGGGGCAAGGCGATCGCGCCGCTGGTCGGCGTCGTTCTGGGAAGTCTCGGCACACTGCTTGGGCAGTAGCTCTCCGAGTCGCACGCTCCGGCGTGACCGGCTACTCGCCAAGGAGGAGACGAAGGAACGTCTGGCAGCGGAGCGGGTAACGCTCCAGCGGGAAGCCGTCATGCGGATACAACACGCGCTGGAAGGCGTCATTGCCGCGAACAGCGCCCCAAACGGGCGACTGACTGACCAGGCCCGGACGGTGGCCACGGAGTCAGCCATGCACCTCCGCGCCTACATAGCCCGGCTCGAAGACCGGGAGTTGGCCGGCAGCGTGCTGACGTGGCTGGGCAACCATGAGAACGCAGCAGCGGCTCGGACGGCGCTTGACGCCCTCCAGAACCGGTTGAGTCAGCATCTCCGTGGGCTGTACGCGGACCGGTAAGCAGGGCGACCGCTGCGATCAGGCGAGCAGCAGATGCCCGTAGTCGGCCAGCACTTCGCGTGCCTCCGGCACGTCCTGGTACTCCTTCAGCCGGTGGAGGACCGTCCGGGCCCGCTCCGCCGTGCGCTCCGAGGAGAGATCGCCGGACGTGTTGATGACGCGGCGGGCCTCTTCGGCCGCCTGCTCGGGCTCGTTCGCGTCAGCCAGCGCCACGGCCAACCATGAGCGGTACAGCGCGACCTCCCGGGCGTGCGTGGCGTCGTAGCGTCCCAGCACGTCCTGGAGCAGCGGCACCGCGCGCAGCGGGCGGCGCAGCTCGGTGAACACGCGGGCGTCCATGACCTCCAATTCCTCGCGGTTCACCCAGTAGGCCCACGTCGGCGCAGGAGGGCCGTCCGTGGCGTCCAGGGCGGCGTGGGCCTCCCCAAGCGCCCGCAGGGCCGGTTGAGCCTCCCCGGCACGCGTGTGCGCCCACGCCACGCGGTCCAGGAACAGGGCGCGGGTTGTGGCCGCGGCATCCGGCCCGGCCTCTCTGACGGCTGCCTTGGCCAGTTCCAGGCCCTCCCGTTCCCGGCCGCTGTTCGTCAGGTGGTAGGCGAGGCTGCCTGCGAGCTGTGCCACCAGGGGTGCGTCCCCGGCCTGGCGGGCGGCCGAGAGTCCGAGCCGGTAGGCGTGCTCCGCGTCGTCACCCCGACCGGCGTCCGAGGCGATCCATCCGGCGATCTGGCCCAACTCCCCGATCTGCACGAGCAGGCCGCGCCCCGTCTCCTCGGAGTGCTCGGACTCGCGGTACAGGCGGACGGCGGCGCGCAGCTCACGGAAGGCGGGGGCGATCAGGTCACCGCCGGACAGTACGTCGTCCGCGAGCCGGAGGCCGTGGACGCGAGCCGCCAGACCGTCCACGGTGGTGGTGCCGATCCGACGGCCACGGGGGGTCACCAGGGGTTCCAGCGCGTCCCCGTCGGGCAGCAGGTCCGCGAGGGTGGCCGCGACCCCGGGAAGAGTGGCCTGAACGTCCCCCCGGGCGTACGCGGCGGCCTGCTCCAACTCACGCAGCGGCACGCCGAACACCTGGGCGAAGGCGGGGAGCCACACGTCCGGGACGCGCTCCCCGCGCTCCCACCGGGAGACCTCGTTCCGCGTGATCGACTGGGCGCCCGACACGGCGCACAGCACGGCGGCGAACTGCCGCTGCGAGCGGCCGGAGTGCCGCCGCAGACCGGCGAGGTAGGCGCCGAACTCGCGGCGTCGCCCGGTGGTGTCGCTCATGGTGGCCCCCTTCCGTATCCAGTGTGGCCCCTTCCTGGCCCCCCGGTTGGCTCCTCCGCATGATCACGCACCCCGGTTACCTGAACGCGAAGCGCCCCGGCGACCGCGCGAACGGTCCCGGGGCTGGCCGATCTGAAGGAAGCAGACCGACAGGCCGCAACCTACAACCCGGGCCCGCCGGACCGGGCCCCCCGGGTACAGCGAGACCCTGCCGAGGCAGCCCGAGAGCGCAGCCACCGCGCGGCGCCTGCTTCGTACCGCCTGTGCCGTCTGGGGGCTGGACGCCTTGGCCGATGACGGGGCGCTGATCGTCTCCGAGCTGGTGGCCAACGCCGTGCAGCACGCCCGGCGGGAGTCCATCCGGGTCGTCATCGACCGCCCCGGTGCCGCGCGGGTGCGTGTCGGCGTCGCGGATCTCTCCCGGGCGCGGCCGGTGCAGCGCGAAGCCGACGACAACGAAGAGGGCGGGCGTGGTCTGCGTCTCGTGGCGGCGCTGGCCGCCGACTGGGGCACCGAATGAGCGGCGTTGGGGCAAGATCGTGTGGGCGGACCTGGAGGGGCGCGGGTGACCACGGGAGAGGCCCCCGGCCGCAGTGCGGCCCGCGCCCATCTGTCGCAGTTGATCGAGCTGTTCGGCACGGAGGGATGCCTGCGGATCAGTACGGCCCCTGCTGAACCCGCGCCGCCCGCCGGCGGCGGGGAGTCCGAGGACGACGAGTAGAACTGACCGCCCCAAGGCGCGGGAGTGCCCCGGTCGGTGAACTCCACCGAGCCGGGGCTTCGTCGTCTCACGGTCGTCTCGCACTGGTCTCACACACTGCACGGACTGACGCGACCCAGAGCTGTGGACCACGTAGCCTTCCCGTGCCGCCGTCGCCCACCGCGCAGGGTTGGCGGGTCAGAGCGCGTGAGAGGGGGAGGCCGGTGGGTGCTCCCACGCCCGTTCCTGGTCCATGACGGTTCCCAAGTCCCGAGCTGGAGACGGGCCGAAAAGCGAAACGATGTCCCAACTGCTGGCAGGCATCCCCCTGGGGACGAGGTACACAAACTCCGCGCCCCGGCGTGCCGACTGTGGCCAGGGACGTGCATTGAGACGGGCTCCGTCGCGGTAGAGCCGAACACCGAGAGGGCCGAGACCTCCGCGGATCTCTTGCAGGGCCGTGAACAGACCGCGCCCCGCGGCTGCGTGCTGATCTCCCGTCGGCGGTGAGATCGTGACCGTCCATGGCGCCCGCTCGGAGTACTCGGCGGTCCGTGTCTCCTCGTCGCGGTCCTCAATGCCTGCTCGGAGGTTGACTCTGATCGTCGCGGCACATGCTCCGGGTCCTCGACTACCTGCTTCGTAGGCATTCCTCAGGACCATCTCTCGGCGCGGACGACGCGGGAGGGGGCGGCCCCGTCAGGGTTGTGGAGACAGTCGCCGATCAGAGCGCCGGTGCTGTTGGTCTCTGTCGCGAGGTGCGCAATCGGAGTGTTCCGGTCCCACAGGGCTGTGCGGTCGAGTTTGCCGTAAGCGGAACGCCGACGGCCGCCGGGCAAGGATGAGCGGAGGGGCCGCGTGGGCCGCTGTCGCCCGGGAAGGGGGGGGCGACGGCGGCCCGCAGGTGTCCGGGCCCGGCCCGTCGGCCCTCGGGTGCCGGTTCCCGCAGCCTGGGGGCTGGGCGGGGGCGAGTACCGGAGGTGCGCGTCCTCGGCTGGCCTCAGTCGGTTCCGCTGCCGTGCCCCGCGGGCATCGGGTCCGGGATCCGGCGTTCGCGTGCCGACTTCCGGCCGCCGACGACGCACAGGCAGATGGCGGTCATAGGGGCGAGGGAGAGCAGCATGGGGGCAACCGCTCCCAGACCTTTCGCCTCGTCCAGCACTTCACCGAGGAGCAGGAAGAGGACCATGTTGTTCCCCGCGTGGGCCAGGCTCGCCACCCAGACGCTGCCGCTTCGCTGGTACAACCACATGAGTATGATTTCCTGGAGCTGGAATGAAATCGTCCATACCGCCAGGCCGATCAGCACGTTCGTGAATTCGACGTAGCCGATGAAGGCCAGCGGAAAGTGCCACACCGCCCAGACGAGACCTGTGGCGATGACGGACGGTGCCGTGCGGCCGCCGAAAAGACGTGGCCTGAGATAGCTGGTCCACCCGAATTCCTCACCCGCGTAGAGAGGGCTGAGGGCCACGGCCGCAACCATGAGGCCGAGAACGGAGACCAGTTCCTTCGTTCCGGGTATCCCTCCTGGGCCGGACAGGTCCGGTTCCCAGAGGCCCGTCGCCGCGGCAAGAGCGAGGGTGGTCGCCAGGATGAGCGGCGGCCCCAGCAAGGCTGTGGCGTAGTACCGCCAGGCAGCCTTGAGGCGCAGTCTCAGTCCGGCGTCGGCGAACCCCTCCTTTGTGATCCAGCGACGGACGGCGATCGCGGCAATTCCAGGCATACAGAAGCCGGGGAGTTGCAGGAGGGGGTTCAATGGGGACAGGCCCAGGACCGCTCGCGCGAGCAGCAGCCACAGCCAGGTTCCGGCGAAGGAGATGACGAGGAAGGCGGTCACGCCTTTACGGGTGAGAGATCTTGAGTCGGTGGGGAGCACAAGCATTTTTTCCTTTCGGCTTCTGGGACCGTGGTGCCCGCGTCGGGAATTACGGCTCCCCACCCTTGCATTCGGCAACCGGATGCGTATCACCACCGTGAGCGAATTGTCGTTCCCCCGTTGCGGGGACGCGTTCTGGCTCTTTCGGGGGAGGCGACCGGGCGGGGCGCGGGGATACGGTCCGACCGTGCGCAGATCAATTCGCCCGCCTTCGCGCGGGACTGTGTTCCGGGACTGGATGTACGCGGCCCTGGGCGCGGCCATGAGCCTTCCGCCGCTGACGGCCGCGGTGCTGTTCGCACCGCCGAGGTGGCCGGCAGGGCTCCGTGTGCTGGGCTTCGTGCTCGCGTTCGCCGTGGTGACCGTGGCCATGGGTGCTCCTCTGACGGCCAGGTGCGCGAGCGTGCGACTGGCCAACGGACTGCTGAGCGCCGGTCTGCCCGCGCCGGTGGACACCGCGGGGTGGCATGGGGCCAACCGGCTGCGTACGTCGGTGTGGCTGGTGCCGCACATGGTGCTCGGTTCGGTGGTGACGGCGATCTCGTGCGTGGCTGCGTTCGGAGCCGTTGCGTTTCCCGCGGTCTGGCTGGGCGGTGAGGAACGCATGGCCGTGTTCGGACTGTCCCTGCGGATCAGGGAGGGCTGGCGGGGAGCGTGGACGTTGCTGCCCGCCACGGGGTGTCTGGCGCTGGCGACAGCGGTCACTCTCGGCGGCGCGGCCGTGCTTCGGGCGCTCGCGCCGGTGCTCCTCGGCCACCGGCCCGGTGAGCGGCTGGCCGCCGCCGAGGCACAGATGAACCTGCTGGCGCAGCGGAACCGGCTGGCTCAGGAGCTGCACGACTCGATCGGACACACCTTGACGGCGTCCACGATCCAGGCAGCCGTGGCGGTGGAGCTGATGGACACCGACCCGGCCGGGGCCAGGCGCGCCCTGAACAGCATCGAGGAAACCTCTCGGGCCGCCATGGACGATCTCGACCATGTTCTCGGGATGCTGCGCGAGGAACGGCCGTCCACAGCGCCCCGGCCGACCCTCGCGGACCTGAGCCCGCTGGTGGAGGGGGTACGCGGAACTGGCGCGGAACTGGAAGTTGAGGTCCAAGGCGACCTGGCCCGGGTGCCGGCCACGGTGTCGCGGGAGGCGTACCGGGTCGTCCAGGAGGGGCTGACCAATGCCCTGCGGCACGGTGGGAAAGCCGGGATCCGGCTGCGGACGACAGTTCGGGACGGGTGGCTGGAGGTGGAGCTGACCAATCCGCTCGGTGCGGTGATACCTGGCCGGCAGCGATCCGGGGGCCACGGCGTGCGGGGGATCGGCGATCGAGTGCGGCTGCTTCGGGGGGAGACGCACGCCGGGGTCGTGGACACCGACGGGAAGGGAACACACTGGCGGCTCGTGGTCCGGATACCGCTACGGTCGGTGTCATGAGTGTCTCCAACGCGGCGGGCGTGAGCGACGACCCGCCCGTGACCGTCCTCATCGTGGACGACGACGAGCTGACCCGTACTGGCCTGCGGACGCTGCTGTCGGCCAAGCCCGACCTGGACGTGGTGGGCGAGGCCACCGACGGTGCCGAGGTGGTTGCCGCGGTGACCCGACTGCGACCGGATGTGGTGCTGATGGATGTACGCATGCCGCGGGCCGAAGGTCGTGGTGATCACCACGTTCGAGTACGACGAGCATGTCTGGGACGCCCTCCGGGCGGGCGCCAGCGGGTTCATCCGCAAGCGGGCCCCGGCACAGCAGATCGCCCACGCCATCCGGTTGGTGACGACCGGTGACTCGGTACTGTTCCCGGAGGCGGTCCGCTCGATGGCCGCCGGCCGGCCCGTACGACGCGACGCCTCGCAGATCGCCGCGCTCACCGGCCGCGAGACCGAGACGCTCCGGCTCATGGCACGGGGGCTGCCCAACCAGGAGATCGCCGCCCGGCTGGTGGTGAGCCTGGAAACGGTGAAGACCCATGTGGGCAACGTGCTGGCCAAGCTGGGCGTCGGCAACCGCACCCAGGCGGTCGTGCTGGCCTTCGAAACGGGGGTGGCCGACCCGGCTACGCGATGTGACCCGGATCAGCCCACCCCGTCCGCCGAACCCGGATAGCACCGCACGTGCCGATCGACCCGTTGTCTCCGTGACGGCCGGCACGGCGCCCCGTCCTCGGCACTGACCGCCGTCGGACGTGTTCCGCTTCCGCCATAGCCGGCAGCTGAGGCAGAGGCAGCGGCGCGTGGGCCCGTCCCCCCCCGCTCGTCTCCCGGTGGTCGCCGGTGGTGCGGGGCCGGCGTTTCTCAGCGACCGCCGACGACGGGCCACGACGCGAGGAGCACACGCTCCCCGAAGGGCGGAAGGCGGCGCGGCCGTACCTCCGGCGGTTGAGCGTCTTGACGGGGGTGACTGCCTTTCGGCGACTCCCGAGTTCCAGGGGGAGGGCGCGTCCGGAGATATCCGCGTCACCCCTCGCGGTCGGTGCCCGCCGCCCGGAGACCGGCTCCCTGGACGGCCCCCGGCGCGCGCCGGGGGCCGTGGCGGCCACGGCCCCCGGCCCCGGCGCGTGGCCGGTCGCGCCCCCGGCCGACTGGCCGGGGGCGCGGGCGCCGTACGGGCAAGCGCCCCGCGCGGCGGATCAGTTGGGCAGGGTCCACTTCTGGTTCGCGGCGCCGGAGCAGGTCCACAGCTGGAGGCGGGTCCCGTTGGCCGAGCTCTTGTTGGTGGCGTCGAGGCACTTGCCGGACTGCGGGTTGACCAGCGAGCCGTTGTCACCGGCGCGCCAGACCTGCGAGCCCGTGCCGTTGCAGTCGTAGAGCTGGACGGTGGTGCCGTTGGCGGTTCCGGCGGCGGTCACGTCGAGGCACTTGCCGAGGGCGCGGAGCGAGCCGTTCGAGGCGACCTCCCACGTCTGCGCGCCGGTGCCGTTGCAGTCGTAGAGCTGCGCCGCCGCGCCGTTGGCGCTCGACGCGCCCGCGATGTCCACGCACTTGCCGCCGTAGCCGACGATCGGTCCCGAGGCGGTGCCGCCCGGCGGGTTCGAGGGGCCCGAGGCACCGCCGAGCCACCGCAGGCCCTGGAGCAGGAGCTTGTTCTGCTGAGCGCTCGCGAAGGTGGAGGAGAGGGCGGTGTTGGTGCTGTAGTTCATCGCGTTGTGGCCGAAGTTGTTGTAGATCATGCGGTAGTCGCGGTTGGTCCACGAGATCGGGTAGTACCCGCTGTACCAGCTCTGGTTGGGGTCCGTGCCGATCGGGAACGTGGACTGGTCCATCGCGGCGAGGACGTCGATCGCCGGGTTCTTCCGCAGGTCGTTCTGCCAGCTGTACCACTCGCTCACCGACGAGGTGATCGTCGAGGGCAGGCCGGCGGTGGCCGCGTGGCCCGCGTCCTCGATCCTCAGCGTCTCCTGGGTCGGGCCCCAGGTGTTGCTGCGGAAGGCGCCGGTGCCGAGGAAGGTGTTGTGGTACCAGGGCCAGTCGCCCGGGTCCGTGTTGAACGCGGCGACGTGGAAGCCCATCCACCCGCCGCCGTTGTCCATGAAAGTCTTGAACGCGGCCTGCTGCGAGGCGGTGTGGGGATAGTTGTCGAGGAAGATCACCACCTGATACTTCGCCAGGTTGGCGGTGTTGAGCTGCCCCCAGTCGGAGGTCGAGGTGTAGGTGAAGCCGTTCGCCGCGCCCTGCTGCGGGAACCAGGCGTTCGCCTCGTGTACGAAGTTGATGTGCGCGGCGTCGTAGGTGCCGTCGTAGAAGGCGAGCACCTTGAAGGGCTCGGCGGCGCGGGCGTCCTGGGCCGGGACGGCCTGGAAGCCGAGGACCACGGCGAACAGGGCGAGCAGCCTGACCAGCACGCGTCCCGGGAACGCGGCCGTACGGGTGGGGGGCATGGGGGAAGAACCTCCTGCGCGGGGCGAGTCGGGGGCAGAACCCCGCATCAGGATTCAAGGGTTGAAGTCGTGTGCACGTCAATACACGCGTCGGCATTAGTCCGGACCAGTCGTCGCCGGTCGCTCGTCCTGCCCGCGTCCAGCGCCCTCGCGGGGTCCCCCGTCGTCCCCGCCCGCCATACCCCGCGCCAGGCCGACTCGTGCCCCGCCCCGGCCGGACCGGGGCGGGGTGGAGGCGGTGGTCCGGCCCGCCTCCTCGTACCCGAGCGAGGGTTTCCTCGTCGCGAGCCGGAGTCCTCAGGGGCCGACGCGGCCCACTGACGGCCTCAGGAGCGGTCGGTGTCGCGCAGGTACGCGCCGAGACGCTCGACGGCCGAGGGGTTGCGCGGGCTCTCCACGAGGTCGGCGTAGTCGAGCGTGAAGATCCGCCGGTGCTTGATCGCGGAGACGTTCCGTAGCGGCGGGTACGAGAGGAGGAACTTCTTCTTCTGCGCCGCACTCGTCGAGCCGTAGTCGTTGACGACGATGACGTCCGGGTTCCGCTTCACGACCGTCTCCCAGCCCACCGTCGTCCACGAGTCCTTGAGGTCGTGCAGGAGGTTGACGCCGCCGGCCTCGCTGATGATCTGCTCGGGCGCGGCGTAGCGGCCGGAGGTGAACGGCTTGTCCTGGCCGCTGTCGTAGAGGAAGACCGAGGGCCGGTCCGTGTCCTCGGGGGCCTGGGCGCCGACCGCGGCGACCGCCGCCTTGTACCGCTTGATCAGCTTCTGGGCGCGCTTCTCGACGCCGAAGATCCTGCCGAGGTTCTCCAGGTCCGTGTAGAGCGCGTCGAGCGGCGGCATGATGCCGCGCGAGGTGCTCGTGCTCGCGTTGCGGCAGGACTCGGTGAGCAGATACGTGTCGATGCCTTCCTTGTGCAATTCCTCCGGCGTGAGCGTGTTCTCGTTGAAGCCGTAGTTCCAGCCGGCGAAGACGAGGTCGGCGCGGGCGTTGAGGGCGATCTCCTTGGTGACGCGGTCCTTGGCGAGCCACTTCACCTTGTCGTAGGCGTCCTCGTACGGCAGGCCGTCGGTCGAGCCCTTGTCGGCGGGCATGACGTATCCGGCCATACGGTCCTCCAGGCCGAGCGCGAACATGAGCTCGGTGATGCCGACATCGTTGGTCACCACCCGCTCGGGGCGCTTGTCGTACGTGACCTTCTTGCCGCAGTTGGTGACGGTCACCGCCTGCGAGGTCGCGGCCTTGTCGTCGGAGGAGACGTTCGCGCCGCAGCCGGTCAGGGCGAGGGCGGCGGCGAGGCCGGACGAGGCGGTGGACAGGAGCTTGCGCACGGGGGGCCTTCCAGTCAGGGGTGTCGGGGGGCGAGCGGATCGAAGAGGAACTGGGCGGCGCCGGTTTCGGGGTGGCGTACCCGGTGCGCCCGGACGTGGAAGACGTCGGCGAGGAGGGCGGGGGAGAGGACCTCGTCCGGGGGGCCCGAGGCGACGACGCGGCCGGCGTGCAGGACGTGCAGCAGGTCGCAGTGGGCGGCGGCCAGGTTCAGGTCGTGCAGCGCGGCCAGCACGGTCGGGCCGCTGCCGCGGACCCGGCGCAGCACGTCGAGCTGGTGGGCGATGTCGAGGTGGTTGGTGGGCTCGTCGAGGACGAGGACGCGCGGCTCCTGGGTGAGCGCGCGGGCGATGAGGACGCGCTGCTTCTCGCCGCCGGACAGCGACAGGAAGCCGCGCGCGGCGAGGTGCGCCACCCCGGCCTGTTCCAGGGCCCGCGCACAGATCTCCCGGTCCCGTGCGGCGGTGCGTTCGCGGTGGGGCAGGCGGCCCATCGCGACGATCTCGGTGACCGTGAAGTCGAAGTCGGCGGCCGACTCCTGGGGCAGCGCGGCGAGAAGCCGGGCGGCGGCCCGGGGTGTCATGCGGTGCACGTCCTCGCTCTCGATCCTGACGACCCCCGCGTCGGGGCGTCGCGCCCGGTACACGCAGCGCAGCAGGGTGGACTTCCCGCTGCCGTTGGGCCCTACCAGTCCCACGAAGGTGCCGGCGGGAGCGTCCAGGGTGACCTCGTCGATCAGCCGGGCGCCCGCCACCTCGACCGAGAGACCTTCGACGTCGAGTCGCACGTCTTCTCCTTCACATCAAGCCTTGGCACGTGCACGGGTACGGGCGGTGGGGCGGGAGGCGTGAGCTTCAGCGTCCGGGGAGCGCGTTGCCCCCGCGCCGCATGAGGAGCAGGAACGCGGGCACACCCAGCGCCGAGGTGACCACCCCGACGGGCAGTTCGGCCGGGGCGAGCAGCACCCGGGACAGCACGTCGGCCCACACGAGCAGCACCGCCCCGGCGAGTGGCGCGACGGCGAGTACCCGGGCGTGCGAGGCGCCCACGAGCATGCGCACGAGGTGGGGGACCATCAGCCCGACGAAACCGATCGCGCCGCTCACGGCGACGACGGTGCCCGTCACGGCCGCCGTGACGACGAACAGCTCGCGCCGCAACCGGTGGGGCGGCACGCCGAGCGCCGCCGAGGTCTCGTCGCCCAGGGAGAGGGCGTCGAGCGCGCCGGCCCGCAGCCTGAGCCACAGCCAGCCCGCCACCACCGTCGCGGCCGCCAGCGGCACCTTCGGCCAGGTCGCCCCGCCCAGGCTGCCGAGCAGCCACATCATCGCCGCCCGTGCCGCCTCGCCCCGCTCGGCGCCGAAGACCATGACGGTGGTGACCGCCTGGAAACCGTAGGCGAGGGCGGTGCCGGTCAGGACGAGCCGCAGCGGGCTGAGCCCGAGCGGGGAGCGGGCCACCAGATAGACGACGAGGGTCGCGCCGAGCGCCGAGACGAAGGCCGAGAAGGAGAGCGCCCAGACACCGAGAGAGGCGAGCGCGCCGAACAGGATGACCGCGTTGGCGCCGACGGCGGCGCCCGAGGAGATCCCGAGGACGAAGGGGTCGGCCAGGGCGTTGCGCACCAGCGCCTGTACCGCGACCCCGACCGAGGCGAGTCCCGCCCCGACCACGGCGGCGAGCACGACACGCGGGAAGCGGATCTCCCACACGATGGTGTAGTCCGCGGCGTCGTCGGTGCCCAGGTTCCCGCCGCTGAGGCCGGCCCACAGGAGCCGCAGCACCTGCCCCCAGCCCGTGCCCGTCGCGCCGAGCCCGACCCCGCAGGCGAGTGAGACGGCCAGTGCGAGTGCCAGCCCGACGACCAGCGGCGCAGTGGGTGTGCGTTCCCGTGGGACATCCGCGGGGGCGGTGGGGGCGGTGGTGCGGGACACGGTGGCGCACATCCTCCGGGGTTGACGCCACCGGTGGAGTACGCAGGGCACCAGAAGGGCCCGGGGGCTCTGGGGGTCCTGCTCGCAGTCCGCGGCGAGCGGTTGACGGGTTGCACACCTGCCGCGGGCGATCGGGCTCGCGTGACCTGGACGGACCACGCACACCGTTGCGGGACAGCGCCGGACTCGCACCGGCTTCCCCCACGAGAGGCACCAGCAGCGTAGCAAGCCGGGGGCGGCGGCCGACCGGGCGGATGGCGCTCGCCCGGGGGAGCGGCGGTCCGGCGAGGGAGTGGGGCGGGCCGGCCGGTGCTCGCGCGAAACGGCGGTCGCGGCGAGGGCGAACGCCATGGAGGCGAGACGCGTGGTGCGGACGCCACGAGAACGCCGTGCGGACGTGTACGCGCAACTCCCCGGGAGGCGGGGACTGTTCTTTCCTTCCCCGGTCCGCGCCCCCCGCGCCCCGCGTACCGCCTTCCCAGCAGGCGGTTACGGGGACGGACGGAGCGCTCCGAGGGGGTGGCGGCGGGCACCGTCCGAGCGGGCGGCTGTGTGACAGCTGTTGACAATCACATGACATGCTTGAAAACTCTGATCGCCAGCTCGCACGAGATCGACTGAACAACTCAAAAAACTTGCGTAGCTGACGCAAAACATCAGCACATGACTCTGTCTACCCCCACAGAACAGAGGGCTTCATGACTCTCGTGACCAGGAAGCACACGCGGCGACTCAGGAGAAGGCTGCTCGGCGGCGTGCCGGTGGTGGCGCTGCTGGCCGGCGGTCTGCTGCCGGCCGCGCCCGCGGCGGCGCAGATCCCGGCCGACCGGGACGTCCGTGCCGGGGCGGCGGCGCAGGGCGCCACCGTTCCGTATACGGAGTACGAGGCGGAGAACGGGACCTACGAAGGGACGCTGCTGAAGGCCGACGCCAAGCGGACCTTCGGCCACACGAACTTCGCGACCGAGTCCTCCGGGCGGTCCTCGGTACGGCTGGACGGCACCGGGGACTACGTCGAGTTCACCTCGACGGTGCCGACCAACTCGCTCGTGGTGCGCAACTCGATCCCCGACGCGCCCGGTGGTGGCGGTACCGAGGCGACCATCAGCGTGTACGCCGACGGGAAGTTCGTGCAGAAGCTCGACCTCTCCTCGCAGCACAGCTGGCTGTACGGCAACAGCGACGACCCCGAGTCGCTGACCAACACCCCGCAGGCGGACGCCCGCCGGCTCTTCGACGAGGCGCACACCCTGCTCGACAGGAGCTACCCGGAGGGCACCACCTTCCGGTTGCAGCGCGACGCGGACGACTCCGCCTCGTACTACGTCCTCGACCTCGTCGACCTGGAGCAGGTCGCGCCGCCCGCCGCCAAGCCCGCGGAGTGCACCTCGATCACCGAGTACGGGGCGGTCCCGGACGACGGGAAGGACGACACCGAGGCGCTGCAGGCGGCGGTCACCGCCGACCAGAACGGTGACACCGACTGCGTGTGGATCCCCGCCGGGCAGTGGCGCCAGGAGCAGAAGATCCTGACCGACGATCCGCAGAACCGGGGCCAGTACAATCAGGTCGGCATCAGGGACGTCACCATCAAGGGCGCGGGCATGTGGCACTCGCAGCTCTACACGCTCACCCAGCCGCAGGACGCGGGTGGCATCAACCACCCGCACGAGGGCAACTTCGGCTTCGACATCGACGACAACACGCAGATCTCGGACCTGGCCGTCTTCGGCTCGGGCCGGATACGCGGCGGGGACGGCGGCGCCGAGGGCGGCGTCGGGCTCAACGGCCGCTTCGGCAAGAACACCAAGATCTCCAACGTCTGGATCGAGCACGCGAACGTCGGCGTGTGGGTCGGCCGGGACTACGACAACATCCCCGAGCTGTGGGGACCCGGCGACGGCGTCGAGTTCAGCGGGATGCGCATCCGGGACACCTATGCGGACGGCATCAACTTCACCAACGGAACCCGTAATTCGACGGTCACCAACTCCTCGTTCCGCACGACGGGCGACGACTCGCTGGCGGTCTGGGCCAGCAAGTACGTCAAGAACCCGGCGACCGACGCCGGACACGACAACACCTTCTCGAACAACACGATCCAGCTGCCCTGGCGGGCCAACGGCATCGCGGTGTACGGCGGTCACGACAACACCGTCGAGAACAACCTCGTGTACGACACGATGAACTACCCGGGCATCATGCTCGCCACCGACCACGACCCGCTGCCCTTCTCCGGGCGGACCCTGATCTCGGGCAACGGCCTGTACCGCACCGGCGGTGCCTTCTGGGGTGAGGCGCAGGAGTTCGGCGCCATCACGGTCTTCCCGGCGAGCCAGGACATTCCCGGGGTCGTGATCGAGAACACCGACATCCACGACTCGACGTACGACGGCATCCAGTTCAAGAACGGCGGCGGCAACGTCCCGGACGCGAAGATCACCGGTGTGACGATCGACAAGTCCAACAACGGTTCCGGCATCCTCGCGATGGGCGGGGCGCGCGGCAACGCGACGCTCTCGGACGTCACGATCACCGGCTCCGCCGAGGGCGACGTCGTGATCGAGCCCGGATCGCAGTTCCAGATCACCGGGGGACCCGCTCCCGGCAAGAAGTGACCCGCGAGTGAAAGGGAGGGGGTGCCCCGGGGACCGAGTCCGGGACACCCCCTCCCGCGCGCCGTTCCCGGCGGGCCGCGGCGGGCGGCGCGTCGGCAGCCGTCCCGGCCGGAAGGCCGCGCCCGCGTTCGGAGGCGTTCTCGGCCGGTCAGAGATAGACCGGTGAGACGGCGGCCTTCACCAGCTCGCGCGGCCTGCCCCGGCCGTCGGCGGGCACCGTGTACAGATCGGCGCCGAAGTCGCCCGGCAGGGCATAGGTCACGTGCCGGTCGTCGCTCCACACCACTTGGTCGTCGACGCTGCGGGGCTCGGCCAGCGCGGTCTCCCGCATCGTGCGGAGGTCGAGCGCGTACAGACGCCAGGGGGCGTCCGCCGGCAGGCCCGCCACCCGCTTCTTGTACACGATCCGGGTGCCGTCGGGGGACAGGGAGGGGCACTCGACGTTCTGGTGCACCACCGTGACCTCGCGGGTTCGCAGGTCACCGCGGACCAGATACGTCTTCCCGCCGGTGGCCAGGGTCGCGTAGAAATGCCGGTCGTCGCGCGCGAAGGTGACCCCCCAGAAGTTGACGTCCGCCGACCGGTACCGCCGGCCGTCCCTGACGATGCCGTACACCTCCAGGGACGGGGTCAGCCTTCCCGTACGCGTGTCCAGGATCGCCGTGCGGGTCGAGAAGTCGGTGCCGGCGTAGCTGTCGCCGCCGACGAACGCGGTCCACGCCGCGTACCGCCCGCTCGGGGAGACCCGGGCCCGCGAGGGGATGCCCGGGACGGGATAGCGCGCCCGCTCGCGCAGGTGCGCGTCCACGACGGTCGCACGGTAGGTGTCGGTGAGGGCCCCGTGCACCGCCCGCAGGCAGACCCCGGTGCCCGCGGCGGCGTAAAAGCGCAGGCAGGTGAGGCCGTTCGCCGTGGCGGTGCGGGTGCCGCCCGGGGCGCCCGCCGGTGCGGTGGCCAGCTCGTCGCGGTGCGGGCCCCACGCCATGTTGCGGAACACCAGGCGCCGCGCCCCCGGTCCGAGGTCCACCTCGCCCCGCGTCACCGTCGGGCCGCCGGGGCGGGCCCGGTCGCGGCGGTCGGAGCGCGCCGAGGCGCGCAGGACCGAGACGGTGGCCACCACGGCCAGTACCAGCACCACGGCGATCAGGACGGAGAGCCTGCCACGGCGGGTCATGCCGCACCCCCCGTCCGGGCGCGGGCGAAGGGGCGGAGGGCGTACGACAGCAGGCCGCACCCGCACAGCAGTACGGCGGCCGTCCCCAGCGCCGTGCGGTCCCCCCACGCGGTCCAGGCCGCGCCGAAGCCCAGGGAGCAAGCGAAGCGGGCGGCGGCCTGCCCGGTCTGCACCACGGCCAGCCCCGAGGAACGGCGCGTCCGCGACAGGCCCGCGGAGGCCGCCGCCATCAGCACGCCGTCCGTCGCCGCGTAGAACGTGCCGTGCAACAGCAGCACGGCGTACGGCAGGGCCGGGCTGTGGGCGTGGGTGAACAGCAGGACGTACACGCTGAGCAGCGCGAGATGCCCGCCGAGGAACACGGGCCAGGCACCGAGGCGGTCGGAGAGCCGGCCCAGGGGAGCGGCCAGGATCAGGAAGGCCGCGGCCGTACCCAGGGGCAGGAGGGCGAACCACTCCTCAGGCACGCCCAGTTGCCGCTGGAGGATCAGGTAGACGAAGGCGTCGCTCACGGTGGCCAGGCCCAGCGCGGCCGCGCACAGCGTGATGCGCGACAGAGCCGGCGAGGGGCGGGTGCGAGGCGGGGGCGCGCCCGGTGCGGCGGGCACGTGGTCCTCGGCCGGCGCGGCGGCACGTCCGTCGCGGGGGACGAACAGCACCAGGACCACCACCCCCAGCGCGGCCACGCAGAAGCTGACCGTGAACACCGCGTCGTAGCCGTCCACCGTGGCCCGCAGGATCAGGAAGGCCACCAGGGGACCGAGCAGTGCGCCCGCGGTGTCCATCGCGCGGTGCACACCGAAGGCGCGGCCCCGGTTCTCCGGGGAGCTGTTGAGGGAGATCAGGGCGTCGCGCGGGGCCGTGCGCAGACCCTTGCCGGTGCGGTCCGCCGCGAGGACCGCACCGATGACCGGGAGTGAACCCGCCACCAGCAACAGGGGTTTGCACAGGGCGGAGAGACCGTAGCCGAGCACCGCCACCGTCTTGTGACGCCCCGGCCCGCTGTCCGCGACCCGGCCGCCGACCAGACGTACCAGGGCCGAGAAGCCGTTGTAGACACCGTCGAGCAGGCCGAAACCGAGCGGGCTGAGCCCCAGCCCCGCGACCAGATACAGGGGCAGGACGGCCGTCACCATCTCGGAGGAGACGTCGGTGATCAGGCTCACCGTGCCGAGGGTGAGGACGACCGGGCCCGCGGCGCGCCGCCGTCCGGCCCGGGACCGGGCGGCGGGCTTTGCGGAGGGGTGCGTCCCGGTGGAGGCGCGGCTGTCCGCTACGTACATGTCAGGACGTCCAGATCCCCGTGATGTCCTTGCCGTTGGCGGCCTGTCCTGCGTGCGGGAGGCCGTGCATGTCCTCCAGCGTGCGGAGCAGGTCGTAGTGGTTGTAGGTCGTGGCAGAAGTGGCGCCGGCCTTGACCTGCCCGCCGTACAGCACGGTGGGGATCCTGTTGCCGCTGAGGCGGTTGTCCTCGTCGAAGGTGACGACGAGGAGGCTGTTGTGCGCCTTGGCCCAGCTCGCGTAGGCGCCCAGGTTGGTCTTGAGCCAGGTGTCACCCGTCCTGACCGAGCAGTCGTGCATGTCGCCGCACAGGTCCGGGACGACGAAGGAGACCCGGGGCAGCGTCGAGTAGTCCGAGGGGAACTGGGCGAAGGTCTTCGCCGAGGACGTCGGTACGTTGCTGAAACCGAACCAGGGGTTGTGCTTGCGGGCGTAGTCGCCGGACGAGCAGGTGGTCGAGCCCTGGCTGGGCAGGCCCTCGTTGTAGCTGCCCCACGACACGCCGGCGGCGATCAGCTCGGAGGCCAGGTTCGGGGCGGAGGAGAAGCCGGGCGAGTAGCAGCTGTCGTCCGTGACGCCCTGGGTGGAGCCGGAGAAGAGCGCGAAGTAGTTCGGCTGGCTCGGGTGCGTCTCGGCGTAGGAGGCCGTCAGGTTCGCGCCGCCCGTGACGAGGCTGTTGAGGTAGGGCGCGCTGGAGGAGCCGATGACCTGATGGTAGGCGTGGTTCTCGAAGACCACCACGACGGTGTGGTCGGGAGTGGGCACGGCGGTCGCCGCCTGGGCGGGCGCGGCGCCGGAGAACGCGAGCCAGCCACCGGTGACGGCGGCCGCCAGGGCGAGGACCGAGGCAGCGGCCTTTCCACGGGCGTGCCTGAGGAGCGAACTGCCGGACACAGGGGGCCTCCGATGCGTGGGGAACGGGATCCTGGCGGTGCAGGGCAGAGCATGCACACGCCAAAGTTCCCCGGTGTCACGCGTAGTGGCCGCACGCGTGAACCGTCGGTGAACCCTCGGATTCGCCGCGCGCGGCTACGGGCGCGGCGCGAATGGCGCGCGGGCAGGCGGGGACGGCGCGCCGTCGGTCACGGCGAGCCGGTGGGGGATGAGGCGGGGAGTGCTCTCTCGGGTGAGCAGCATGATTGACCGTCCGTTTCCGCCGCGTCAAGAGTTGTGCGCGAGGGCGGTACGCGGTGCGCCGATCCTCCATCTCTCGAACCCTGGGGAGCGCGAACCGGCCTCGGCTTCCAGGATTCGGCCAATCCGTCGTTGCCTTTTGAATCAACTGGTCGGCTCTCTTGACGGGCGCCACCGCCGCTAGGAGTCTCCCTCTGCGAAGGGGAGCGCTTTCTCGGCCCAACCCCTTCCGCTCTGCGAGGAGTTCGCATGACCACCCGTCGAAGACCACACCCCCGCGGTGTCCTGGCCCTCCTGGCCGCAGTGGCCCTCCTGTTCTCCCTCGCGGTGGTGACCGCTCCCGGCCGGGCCGTCGCCGCCGCCCCCGTACTCGTCTCGCAGGGCAAGCCCGCGACCGCCTCCAGCAGCGAGGGCCCCTTCGGTCCCTCCGCCGCCGTGGACGGGGACAACGGCACCCGCTGGTCGAGTGAGTTCACCGACAACCAGTGGCTCCAGGTCGACCTCGGCAGCAGCACGGCGATCGGCCAGGTCGTGCTGCGCTGGGAGGCCGCCTACGCCAGGGGCTACCAGATCCAGGTCTCGGCGAACGGCCAGCAGTGGACGACGATCCACACCACCACGACGGGCACCGGCGGCAACGAGACCCTGACCGTCTCGGGCACCGGCCGCTACGTCCGGCTGCTCGGCACCCAGCGTGCCACCCAGTGGGGTTACTCGCTCTACGAGTTCCAGGTGTACTCCACCGACGGCGGTCAACAGCCCGGCGGTGACGTCCTGTTGTCCTACGGCAAACAGGGCACCGCCTCCACCTCGCAGAACGACGGTACCTGCTGGCAGTGCTCGCCGGACAAGGCGTTCGACCGTGACCCCGCCAGCCGCTGGGCCACCAGCCCCGAGGGCGGCTGGACCGACCCGGGCTGGATCGCCGTCGACCTCGGCGCCCGTGCCGAGATCCACCGCGTCGTCCTCCAGTGGGACCCCGCCTACGCCCAGGCGTACCGGATCGAGGTCTCCGACGACGGCAGCAACTGGCGCACCGCCTACCAGACCACCACCGGCAAGGGGTTCAAGGAGACCCTCGACGTCAACGCCACCGGCCGGCACGTGCGCCTGTACGGCACCCAGCGCAGCGGCGCCTACGGCTACTCCCTGTGGGAGTTCCAGGTCTGGGGCACGGGCGGGGCACCCGTCACCCCGCCGCCGCTCCCGGCCGACCCGACGTACACCAAGCTGGTGTTCAACGACGACTTCGACGGACCGGCGGGCCGCGCCCCGGACCCGGCCAAGTGGGTACCCGAGACCGGCCCCGGCCCCAACAACGAGCTGGAGTACTACACCGCGAACAAGAACGCCGCGCTCGACGGAGCGGGCAGCCTCGTCCTCGAAGCGCGCAAGGAGGAGACGCCCGGCTCGGCCTGCCCCCGCGATCCGCTCACCGGCAGTGGAGTCTGCCAGTACACCTCGGCACGGCTGAACACCTACGGCAAGTTCAAGTTCACCTACGGACGGGTCGAGGCACGCATCAAGGTCTCCGGGACGCAGGGCCTGTGGCCGGCCTTCTGGATGCTCGGCGCGGACTACTTCGACCAGGGCCGGCCGTGGCCCTACACCGGTGAGATCGACATCATGGAACACGTCGGCAAGGAGCCGGGGACGACGTACTCGACCCTGCACGCGCCCGCCTACAACGGGGCCAACGGCTTCGGTTCGCCCTACACCCTGCCCGGCGGGGCCGACTTCGCGGCCGGTTACCACACCTTCACCGTGGACTGGAACAGCAAGGGCATGACCTTCCGCGTCGACGGCCAGGTGATGCACACGGTCGACAAGGAGACCCTGGAACGCACCCGCGGCCCGTGGGTCTTCGACCACGACTTCTTCCTGATCCTCAACAACGCCGTGGGCGGTGACTGGCCCGGAGCCCCGGACGCCAGTACGCGCTTCCCGCAGAAGATGAGCATCGACTACGTGAAGGTCTGGCAGTAGCCGTCGCCGCACGGCGGACTGCCGGGCGCACGCGCACCTCCCGCACGTCCCGCCGTGCCGGTGTGCCCTGACGCGAGAGAGCCGCCGGTCGGGGGCGGTCCCGGAGGAACTGGGACCGCCCCTGACCGCTGCTTGCGCCCGCGCGGGTCCTTCCGCCGGCCCCGAAGGGCCCTCGCGGTGCGCCCGCGGGCGCACCGCTCGTGCGCGAACTCCTCAGAGTGCGTGCGCGAACGCGGGAGAGCGGTGGCCCCGGTCTTCCTAACGTGGTGACGACACTTCGCGAGCGGCCTGTCCGCGAACGGGGTGTCCGTCCACCCGTCCACGAGGCAACCCCGAGGTGCTGCGATGGCCGTCCTTCCCGAACCCGTCACCGGCCCCCGCTGTCCTGCCGGCGCCCCCGCGCGTGCCGTGCCGGGCGAGGCGGCCCGTGTGGTGGGCGCGGAGCGGGGCACCCGCCCCGGTGAGGAGGCGGCCGGCACTCCGGGCCCCGCGTCCGGGGCGGACGGGGACACGTACCGTTCACGTGTCGTGAACGGCCCGGTCCGTCCGCGGCCCGCCGACGTGGTGAGTCGCGTCGTCGGCCCGTTCACCGGCCGTGCGCGGGTGAGCGCCGGGTGTTGACCGCCCCGGAACGCGACGAGAGGGGGAACGGAACGGTGGGCGACACCTCCGGCGACCACCGAGCCCCTCACCCGGCGCCCGGAGACCCCGGCGCCCGCCGACGGACCACGCCCCTCGGCACCGACCGCGCCCCGGCCGGACGGCATCCCGCGGACACGGGTCGCCCGGGTCGCCGGCAGAGGCCAACGCCTCCTGGGCGAACGCGAGGTGGAGCGGCAGCCTCCGTCCGCGCGCGAGCCTCCGTCCGCGCGCGCCGACGGGCCGGCGGCGCGGTACGGCGGACGGTTCCGTCCGCCAGAGGGGGGCGGCACGGCGCGCGTCATGCCGCGGAGTGGGCCCCGGCGGCAGTGCGGGTGGGCTCTCCGACCGGTACGGTCCCGCTCGCGGCCCCCGGCCCGCGAAGGCGGCCGCGGTACCAGTCGGCGGCGCGCGCGAAGTCCTCGCGGAAGTTCAGCCGGGGAGCGGTGCCCAGCAGCCGCCACAGACGTGAGGAGTCGTACCAGTGGTCCATGGCCAGCAGCGACAGCCGCCGCTGCCAGCCGGGGTCCTCCCGGGCACCGCGCCAGTCCTTGGCCTGGCGGTACGTCAGCTCACCGCTCGGCAGCGGCATGGTGGTGATCCTCGCGGTCTCCGTGATCAGCTCGCGCGCACTGACCGGCTGGGGGCGTCCGGCGTGCAGCACCTCGCCGCGGGGCACCGACTCCCGCAGGGCGAGAGCGGCCAGCACCCCCGCCAGATCGTCCACGCCGATCACCGACATCAGCGCCCGCCCCTCGTCCACCCAGTGCGGCAGGAAACCGGCGAACTCGGCCAGTGCCGGGACGACCCACACGTCGCCGGGGCCGTACACCAGATGCGGTCGGACCACGAGGCCGCCCGCCGCGAGCACCCGGCGCTCCCCGGCCAGCCGGGAGACGCTCGTCGGGGACACCGGTTCCAGCGCCAACTCGCCTTCAGCAGCGCGTAGATGGCAGCCGTCCCGGTACACGGCCGTGGTGCCGAGCTGGATGATCCGCCGTACCCCCGCGCGCTCGGCCTCGGCGAGCAGCGCGCCGGTGCCGGCGTCGTTGACCGCGCCGCACAGCGCGGGGTCGCCGCCGATCTGCGAGGCCAGGTGGAGAACGGTGTCGACGCCCTCGCACACCCCGCGCAGCGAGTCCGGTTCGGTCAGGCTCCCACGGCGTACCTCCACCCGGCCCGCCGGCCCGGACGGCGCGGGCCGCGAGCGGTGGGCCAGCAGCCGCAGCCTCGGGGGCTCGGACCGGGAGAGGCCCGAGGCCAGGAGCGCGGCGGTGCGGCTGCCGACGAAACCTGCGCCACCAGTGATCAGAATGCGAGGAGTTGCCATGTCGCTCATCCCTTTCAAGCCTGTGCGGGGTAGTTCCATAAGGTCGTGGCGGGTGTGTGGGCGCCCGCAGACCGCCGTGCGCGTCACCTCGGAGTGCGGATTCCGGCGGGCGGACGGCCGACGGGCGGTGATCCGCCGGTGCCGCAGCACCGGGGGAGCCAGGCCGGCCGTCCGCCGGCACGACGGTGCGGGCCCCTGCTCCGGTAGCTCGGGATCATGACGAACCAGGGCCTCCTCGCGGGTAAGACCGCCTTCATCAGTGGAGCGAGCAGTGGCATCGGAGCCGCCGCCGCACGTGTGTTCTGCCGCGAAGGCGCCGCCGTCATGCTGGTGGCCCGCCGTGAGAAGAAACTGGCCTCCCTCACCCGCGAGCTGCTGGACGAGGGGTACGAGGCCGAGTACGCGGTGGCCGACGTGGTGCACAGTGCGGAGGTGGCGGCCGCGGTGGACCGCACCCTGGCCCGCTTCGGGCGGCTGGACGTCGCCTTCAACAACGCCGGGATCGGCGCACCGCAGGCCCCCCTGCACGTGATGGCGGACAAGCTGTACGACGCGATCATGGACACCAACGTCCGGGGGGTGTGGAACTGCATGCGCCATCAGATCGCGGCGATGCTGCCCCACGGCGGCGCCATCGTGAACACCAGCAGTACCGCCGGTCTGGTCGCCACCCCCGTCGCGGCTCCCTACATCGCCTCCAAGCACGCGGTGGTGGGTCTGACGAAGGCGGCGGCGGCCGAGTACGCCCGGCACGGAATCCGGGTCAACGCTCTCGCGCCCGGCTCGACGCGTAGCGAGATGATCGACGATTGGCTCGAACAGGTGCCAGGCGCCGAGGAGTTGCTCCGTGAGGCCGCACCGCTGCCGCGGATCGCCGACCCCCAGGAGATCGCCGAGGCGGCGGCCTGGCTCGGCAGTGACCGGGCCTCCTTCGTCGTCGGCGCCACCGTGCCGGTGGACGGCGGCTGGACCATCCGTTGAGAGACACGGGGCGCCGACGTGGTGGACCGGTCCACGCGCCGCGGCCGCGGCGGCGGACAGGTACAGGTCGCGAAGGGGGACCACTCCCGGCGCCGGATGCCGTGCGAGGTCCGGTGCGGCGAGGAGGGAAGCGGAGTGAACGGCGTGGGGGGGGACCCCGCTCAGGAGGTGCTGAGGAGGGCCTGCCGTGTCCCGGTGCTGCGGACGGCCTCGTGGGCGCCGGCCCGCGGACTACTGAACGACGGAGCCGGCGAAGCGGACCACGAAGGCGAGCTGCCCGTCCTGGTGTCCGGTGACGCTGACCGAGGTCGTGCCGTCCTCGTCCGTGACGGGGTGGGCCTCGACCGTGCACGGAGTGGCGAACTCGACGTACCGGCTGAAACGCATCTCCGAGGAGGAGGCGACGAACCTGCCCGGAGCGAAGGCGAGGTGCGCGGCCTGCTGGGCGGCCTCCACCAGAACCATCGCCGGGACATGGTCGTTGGCGTGGTCGAAGAACAACTCGTTGCGCGGGTCGGCGCGCAGCTGCCACTGGCCGGGACCCTCGGCGGGGGAGAGGACGACGTCGCAGGTGCGCGTGTGGTGGACGGTCGAGGGCTGAACCGGCTCGGTGAGCGTGGTGAGCGCGTCGCCCGTCTCGGAGCTGGGCAGTTGCCCGCGTATGCGTGTGTAGGCGGCGGGCGAGGTGATCTGGAAGCGGATCGATCCGGAGCCGATCGGCCGGCCCTGCGCCCGCAGCTCCATCTCCAGGTGCGCACTGGCGGGCACCGCCCCCCGGCGGCGCAGGTCGACGACGCGCACGTCGAGCGTGAGCGCGTCGTCCGGAGTGGCCTCGGTGGGCAGGGCGGGCAGTTCCGTGTCGAGCCGGTGGCACAGGTCCCACATGACGAAGTGGTGGCCGAGCGGCACACCCAGTTCCGCGTGTGAGATGAGGAGCGTGGACTGGCGGATCGCCTCCAGCACCATGGAGGCCGTGGACCGGCCGTCCGGGCTCACGAAGAGCTGGTGGGTGCGCGGCCGCCGTACCGAGACAGTGAAATGCGTCTCGTCGTGCCGTCTGAGCCGTGTGGGCAGAACATCGCGAAGCCGGGCCCGGTGGACGAGTGTCCTCTCCACCGGCAGTGCCGGAAGGCTGGGCGTTTTGCCTGCTGTGATGTCCGGGAGTGCGGCGCGGTGCGCCTCTGTGTGGATGCCCCGGACTGTCGATGCCATAGCGCGCAAGGTCGTTGCCTCTTCTGTCGAAGGTGAAGGTGCAGGACGCCGTGGGGTATGGCCGATCTCCCCCCGCGGTCGGTAAGGTACAGGCATGCGGGTTTGTTTTTCAATGAGCTGACGACAGCCCAGGGCAAGCAGTCGCACGGAACCGTCCCCTCCGGACGGCTCGAACAGATGGGAGGCCGCGTGGCACGACAGGAGCGTGCGGTCAGGACGAGGAAAGCGATTCTGAGCGCAGCCGGTGAGGTGTTCGCCGAACAGGGCTACGCCGGAGCGACCATTTACGACGTGTACACCCGGTGCGGGGTGACGAAGGGGGCCTTCTACTTCCACTTCTCCTCGAAGGACGAGCTGGCCCAGGCCGTGCTCGACGAGCAGGTCAGTGGCCAGATCGGCTACCTGGAGGTGCCGGCGACAGGGGACACGGTCAGGTTCCAGGAGGTTGTCGACATCGGGCTGCTGGTGGGGCACCGGCTGACCTTCGACCGGATGCTGCAGGGCAGCATCCGGCTCGCGGTCGACCAGGGGCACGAGATCAACCGCCGTATTCCGTACCAGGCGTGGATCGACGTCCATGTCGGCATCCTCTCCGAGGCCGAGGCGCTGGGTGAACTGCTGCCCGGCACCGACGTGGAGGACGCGGCGCAGATGATCGTCGGTTCCTTCAGTGGTGTGCAGTTGATGGCCGAGGTCATGAGCGACCGCAAGGACCTGGAGGAACGGGTCGCGGTGCTCTACCGGGGACTCGCCCGCGCCGTCGTCACACCGGAGACGGCCGCCCGGCTGGACATCACCCCCGACCGGGGCAAAAGGCTCATGGCTCGCGTCAACGCGGACGCGCAGAACAACGCCGGAGCCGCCGCGGACGCGCGGAGCGACGCCGGGGAGTAAACCGGCAGAAGACCGGTTCCGCCGCGGGCGAGGAAGGCCGGCGGCGGGACCCGGCCGGGGCGAAGCGGCCCGGGACGCCGTCCCCGCGCGACGGCCGCCGCGCCCGGCCCCTCGGCATGCCCTTTTCCCGGTGGCGCCCGCGCGGTCGCTTCCGGTGCGCCCGGCGAGTACGGCCGCACGGATGCCCGCCGCACGGACGCGTGCCCTGTCTGCGTAAACGTGTGTCCTGCCCGCACGGACGCGTGACCGGCCGTGAGGCCGGCTCCTGCCCGGTGGCTCGCACGCTCGCGCGCTGGAGCGCCCCCGTGCCGATCCGGAACGCGGTACGCCGAGACCTGCGATCGCACTTTCCGATAGGAATGGAAAACCCGCATGCGGGTTTGTTTCTCTGGGGCAGGTTCCAGAGCGGGCTCACCGACCACGGAGACGCCACATGATCAGACTTGAGCACATTCGCCGTCGAGCGACCGCGCGTCCGGACGCGACCGCCGTCGTGGACGGCGCGATCCGGCTCTCCTGGGCGGAGTTCGCCGAGGCGGTCGAGCGCTGCGCCTTCGGCCTGGCCGGTCATCTGCCCGAGGCGCGTCCGGCCCGTGCCGTGTTCCTGGCCGGTCCGCGCTGGGAGCTCGTCGTCGCCCTCGCCGCCTGCGCGACGCTCGGTATCCCCTGTGCGGGGCTCGACCCCGCGCAGGAACCGGACCGGCTCGCCGACACGCTCGCCCTGCTCGACCCCTGCCTGGTGTTCGTCGGCGCCGAACAGCGGCCCGCCCTCGACGCGGTGACCTGGCCCGGCGCCACCGGCGCCCTGCGCATCCCGCTGGACAGAGGGGCGTGCGCGACCGGACGGGCCCCTGAGGGCCCCCAGGGCGCGTGCCACGCCGGTCCGTGCGACGGGAAGCGGTGCGCCACCGGCGTCGGTGACGAGCCCCGTGCCCTTCGCCCCGGCAGTCGTTCGCGGACGCCCGAAACTGCCGAGGGCGGCGAGGCCGGAGGCGCGTGCGCGTGCGCCGGGCTTGACGGGGAGCGGGAGCCGGGCCCCCGCGCCGGGAGCGCCGAACGGCTCTTTCGCGAGCTGCTGAAGAGCGCACCGGCCGACGATCAACCCAACTGTCCCGCAGGGGAGTTGCTGGAGTTCCTCACCGTCGTGCCCGGCGGTCCACACTGTCCCGCAGGGGAGTTGCTGGAGTTCCTCACCGTCGTGCCCGGCGGTCCACGGCCGAGGGTGGCCGTGCGCGACGCCGCCGCCGAGGGGCGCGCGCTGATCGGCCTGATGGACGAGTTCGGCTTCGACGCCCACGACACCCATCTGGTCGCCGCCCCCTTGTGGCAGCCAGTCTCCCTGCAACTGGCCCGCACGCTCCTCATGGTGGGCGCGCGCGTCGTGCTGGACGACTCCGGCGACGCGGAGATCCTGGCCGCCCTCCTCGCCGTGGAGGGCGTCACCACCGCCATGATCGAGCCCGGTGCGCTCGGCAGGGTGCTGGCCCACCCGGACTCCGCGCACCTGGCCCACACCACGCGGCTGCGCTGCGTGATCACCCCCGGGCGGCATCTGGGGCGCTGGGCCGTCGACACCGCCTGGACGCGGCTCGGGCCCGTGCTCCATCTGGTCCACGCCACACCCGAGACGGGCCTGAGCACCCTCCTGTGCCCGGAGGAGTCCCTCGTCGCCCGCGCCCGCACCGGGCGGCCCGTCCTGGGCGCCTCGGTCGCGGTCCTGGACGCGGAGGGCGCCGTCCTGCCCGCGGGCCGGCCCGGTCGTGTGGCCTTCGCCGGCCCCCAGGTGATGGACGGATACCTCGACGGCGACGCGGAGTTCGTCACCCTCGACACCGGTGCGGGGGAGCGGCGCCACCTCGTCACCGACGACCTGGGCGTCCTCGACGAGCGGGGCAGACTCACCCTCACCGGGCGGGTGGGCGGAGTGCGGCCCCCGGTCCGCGACCACGCCGTCGACGCCGCGCTGTTCCGGCTGGAGTCCGACCTCCTCAACCTGCCCTGCCTGCGCGACACCGCCGTGATCAGGCTCGGACTGCCCACGCTCGGGGACGTGCTCCTGGTCCCCTTCGTCGCGGTGGCCGTCGGGCGTGAGGCCACCGGCCATACGGCCCTGCGCACCGCGTGCGAGCGCCGGGTGCCGTCGATCCCGGCGCACGTCATCGCGGTGGACCACATCCCCCGCAGCCCCACCGGACGGATCAGGACCGCCGAACTCCTGCGGGCCGTGGTCCCGATCCTCAGCCTCAGCCTGCAACTGGAGCAGTGCGCGCGGCACGGGATCCCCGCATGAGCGCCGCCGACACCACCGCCGCGCGGCAGGACGCGACGGAGGCCGGTTTCGCCGAGGACTTCTTCGCCTTGGAGGGCGAGCTGCTGGAACTGTCCCGCGTGCGCGAGTGCGCCGTGGTCCCCGCCGAACTGCCCGGACTCGGCCCCTCGGTGGTCGTGGCCTTCGTCCCGCTGGAGCCGCGGCAGGAGATCGCCGGGCGGCGGGCCGTGCTCGCCGCCTGCCGGCGCAACCTGCCCGTCAGGTACGCGCACGCCGTGGCCGTGGACGAGGTACCGCGCACCGTCGACGGAGCGGTACGCCAAGGGGAGTTGCTCGATCAGGTGCTCCCGCAGATCGCCCGGGACCTGATAGCGCCCTCCACCGCGGCCGACTGAAACCGCCGCACCGGGGCGCACAAAAATACAAGCAGGCTGGTATGTTAAGTGGACCAGGGGAGGTCGTGTCATGCAGTTTCAGCAATTGCGCGCGTTCCGGGAGGTCGCGGCCGAACTGAGCTTCACGCGGGCCGCCAGAAACCTGCACTACGCCCAGTCGACCGTGACGACTCAGGTCAAGAACCTCGAAGAGGCCGTCGGCACCGAGCTGTTCGACCGCAGTCGGCGCCAGCTCGTGCTGACCGAGGCCGGGCAGCGGCTGCTGCCGCACGCCGAGCGGATCATCGAACTCGCCGAACTTGCACGGCGCGAGGTCGCCGAGGTGAACCACCCGCCGCACCGCTCCGGCCGGCGGAGGGCGCCCGCGCGCGTCCTGCTCTGAGCCGGTGCGCGGCCCGCCCCGCGCCCTGATCCGAGCCCCGCGCCCCACTGCGGCCGGTCCTCAGGGCCGGCCCTCGCGCGTGGAAGCGATCACGCCGGGGCCGCCCGCAGACCTCCGCTCGCGGGACATGTCACCGCCTGCGCCCGCGCGCGCCGTGAAACAGGAGCGTGATTCCGCCAATGCCGGTGCGCTGCACGGCAAATGGCGGTTCCCGGCCGTTCCTAGAGTCGCCCGTGTCGAACCGTCGTCCGTCGGCAGACGGGCCCCGGACTCGGCTCCCGTGCGCTCAGCCCCGGCCAGGCAGCCAGGCATCACCGGCCGCTGGACGCACGCCGCACGTCCAGCCCCGGAGAGGATCGACCATGGGCCAGGCCCCAGCAGCGGACCACCCGACGGGTGCCGCCGAAGCCGCGAGCGGTCCGCCCGGCCCGGCCGGGGCCGCCTGTGGTGACGTCCGCACGCCCCCGCACGCGCCGATGGGTGACTGACCCGTGTCCCCCGGAATCTCGATCGGCGTCGTCGGCGGCGGCGCGGCGGCCGTCTGCCTGATCGACGCCCTCGCCCGCAGCGAGGGCGACCCGGGCAGCCTCACCGTGTTCGAGCCCTCCCCCCACCTGTGGCGCGGCCGGGCCTACCAGACGGACACCGAGACGCTGCGCGTCAACGCGCCCCCCGAGGACATGTCCGTACGCGCCGCCGACCCCGGCCACTTCGCGCGCTGGCTGCGCGCCCGCGAGCGTGCCGCGGGCGTCGAGCGCGTCCGCGGTGCCGGCTTCGCGCCGCGCCCGCTGTACGGCGCGTACCTGGAGGAGTCCGCGTACGCGGCCCTCGACGCGCTGCGGCGCCGGGGCTGGCGCGTCGAGATCGTCGGCGAGGCCGTGACCTCCGCCGCCCGCACGCCCGGCCAGGTACTGCTGCGTACCGGCCACGGATCGTCCCGCGCCTTCGGCTACGTCGTGCTCGGCGTCGGCGGTGACAGCCCCGGGGACGTCTACGGACTCGGCGGCGTCCCCGGCTTCGTCGGCGATCCGTATCCGCTCAGCGCCACCCTCGACGGCGTCGGCGAGGACGAGCACGTCGCCGTCCTCGGCGGTGGGCTGACCGCCGTCGACATCCTTCTCTCCCTGGCCGCCCGGGGCCACCAGGGGCCCGTCAGCCTGCTGTCGCGACGCGGGGTACTGCCCGGAGTGCGGCAGCGTCCCGTCCCCTTCGTCCCACGCCACCTGGCGCGGGAACACTTCCGCGCCGCCGCCAGGAGCCGCCGCGAACTGGGCATCGAGGAGGTCGCCGCCGTGCTGCGGGCCGAGTTCCGCGAGGCGGGCGCCGACCTGGACGCCGTCGTCGAGGAGATCGGCCGCCTCGATCTGGAGGACCCGGTCGACCGCTTGCGCCGTCAGATCGGCGAGGTCGACTCCCCCCGCCTGGACCTGCGCCTCCTGCAACGCGCCGTCCCCGAGTCCGGCCCCGACGTGTGGCCGCTGCTGCGTGAGGAGGACAAGGCCATGGTCCTGCGCGCCCACTGCCACTCCCTCATGAGCCTGTGCCGCCCCATGCCGCCGGACAGCGCCGCCGTCCTCCTCGGCCTCGCGGAGTCGGGACAACTGGAGATGTTCTCCGGACTGCTCGACGTCCTGCCCGCCGGCGGCGGGGGCTTCGAGGTTCTGGCCGCCGACGGCACCCGGTTCCGCGCCGACCGGGTGATCAGCGCCGGCAACGCCTGCCAGGGGCGCGTTCCGGCCGGGGCGCTGCCCCTGGTCACCTCGCTGATCCGGGCCCGCGCCGCGGCCAGGCATCCGCACGGCGGGCTGCGTCTCGCCCGCGCCACCAGCCGGCTCACCAGCGACGGACGGCCCGACCCCCGGCTGTACGGGCTCGGCGACATCGCCGCCGGAACCCTGTTCTTCACCTTCGGCATCGCCTCCCTGGTCGCCCGCAGCCAGGACATCGTCACCGCGATCCTCGAACATTCGGCCACCGTGGACGCGGTCCGGGCACAGGCGGCGCCGCTCGCCGCCTGACACCCCGCGCGCGGCGTCACCCGCTCCTCGCCCCGGCGCCCGCGGGCCGACGGCAGCCCGACCCGGCCGCCACCCCTCCACGAGCCGCCACGCGCCTCCCCACCACGCCGGCTCCGCACTCCACCGGAGACTCACGAAAGGAACCCGAGCATGACCACCACCGCCACCGAGACCCGGCCCGCCCGCCTCGTGGACACCGTGACCGGACCGCCCGTCCCCGGCGAGCCGGACTTCGCCACCCACGACGACGCCCGGCGCCACCGCAGACGGCGGCTCGCCGCCGCGCTGCGCCTCTTCGGCGAGTACGGCTACGGCGAGGGCATATCCGGCCACATCTCCGTGCGCGACCCCGAGCACGAGGACCGTTTCTGGATCAATCCGTTCGGCGTCTCCCTGCGCCACGTCCGCGTCGCCGACCTGATCTGCGTCGACGCCACCGGTCGCGTCGTCAGCGGCCGGCGCCGGGCGAGCCCCAGCGCCTTCGCGCTCCACTCCCCGCTCCACGCACCGCGCTCGGGCGCCACCGCCGCGGTCCACGGGCAGACCCCGCACTCCCGCGCGCTGGGTGCTCTCGGCCGGCTGCTGGAACCCGTCGACCGGGAGTCCGCCGCCTTCCACGGTCGTCAGGTCTTCCACGGCGAGGACCAGGGGCCCTCCGTCTCGGTGGCCCAGGGCCGCGACATCGCCGCGAGGCTCGGCGGCAACCGGGCGTTACTGTCGCGCCACCACGGGCTGATCACCGTCGGCGGTTCCCTCGACGAGGCCGTGCACTGGTTCTTCACCTACGACAACTGCGCCCGCGCTCAGCTGCTCGCCCAGGCGGCGGGCGCTGCGCGGGCCCTCGCCCACGAGCAGCCGGCCGCCGCCCACGAGGGACCCGGGACCGGGTGGCGGGGCCACTTCGGCTTCCAGGCGCGGTGGGACGAGACCGGCGCCGAGGAATCCGACCTGCCGCAGGAGTAGCCCACGCGCATCCCGGGCCGGTACCACCCCAGGCGGCGCCGCGAACGCACACAGTCGCGCCCCGCTCCCTTCCCCGCACGAGCCCTCCGTAGAAGAACGAGGCCAGTCCCATGCATGCAGAACACACCGTGACGTCCCTGGACTCCTGGCGCGGGCTGCCCGCCGACCAGCAGCCCGAGTGGCCCGACGCCCAGGCGCTGCGCAGGGTCGTCGGCGAGCTGTCCGGCTACCCGCCGCTCGTCTTCACCGGCGAGTGCGACCAACTGCGCGACCGGCTCGCCCGGGTGGCGCGGGGCGAGGCGTTCGTCCTCCAGGGCGGCGACTGCGCCGAGACCTTCGACGGGGTCGGCGCCGACGAGGTCCGCGACAAGATCAAGACGCTGTTGCAGATGTCCGCCGTCCTCACCTACGCCACGTCGGTGCCGGTGGTGAGGATCGGCCGGATCGCGGGACAGTACGCCAAGCCCCGCTCCAAGCCCACCGAGACCCGCGGCGGCGTCGAACTCCCGGTCTACCGGGGGGACTCCGTCAACGGCCTGGAGTTCACCCCGGAGGCCCGCACCCCCGACCCCGAGCGGCTCAAGCGGGTGTACCACGCCTCCGCCGCGACGCTGAACCTGATCCGCGCCTTCGTCACCGGCGGTTATGCCGACCTGCGCCAGGTCCACGAGTGGAACCGGGACTTCGTGGCGGGCTCCCCGATCGGCGCACGCTACGAGAACCTCGCCCGAGCCATCGACGACGCGCTCACCTTCCTCGCCGCCTGCGGAGCGGACCCGCGCGAGTTCCACTCCGCCGAGTTCTACTCCAGCCACGAGGCGCTGCTGCTCGACTACGAGGCCGCGCTCACCCGTACCGACTCGCGCACCGACCTGCCCTACGACGTCTCCGCGCACATGGTCTGGATCGGGGAGCGCACCCGCCGACTGGACGGTGCGCACGTCGAGTTCGCCTCGAAGATCCGCAACCCCGTCGGCGTCAAGCTCGGCCCGAAGACCACCCCCGACGAGGCGCTGGCGCTCATCGACCGCCTCGACCCGGACCGCGAGCCCGGCCGGCTGACCTTCATCACCCGCATGGGCCGCGACCGCGTCCGCGACGTACTGCCCGATCTGGTCGAGAAGGTCACCGGCTCCGGCGCCGAGGTGGTGTGGCTGTGCGACCCCATGCACGGCAACACCTTCGAGGCGTCCAGCGGTCACAAGACCCGCCGCTTCGACGACGTACTGGACGAGGTCCGCGGCTTTTTCGAGGTGCACCGCGCCCTGGCCACCCACCCCGGGGGCATCCACATCGAGCTGACCGGCGACGACGTCACCGAGTGCGTGGGCGGCGGCTACCGGATCGGGGTCGGCGACCTCCACCAGCGCTACCAGACCGCCTGCGACCCGCGGCTGAACCGCTACCAGTCCCTCGACCTCGCCTTCCAGGTCGCCGAACTGTACCGGGAGCGCACCACCCCGCTCCGGCAGGAGCCCGCCCCGATCGCCACCGCGGCCTGAGCGCACCGCCCGGTGCGCCCTCACCGGCGCCCGGACGCGCACCGTACCGCCGCACGACACATCCCCGACCCACAGCGAAGGAACCCCATGTCTGCCTTGCGATGGCTCACCGCCGGCGAGTCCCACGGGCCCGCCCTGACTGCCGTACTGGAGGGACTGCCCTCCGGAGTGCGCATCACCACCCAGGAGGTCTCCGACGCCCTCGCCCGTCGCCGTCTGGGCCACGGGCGGGGCGCCCGCATGGTGTTCGAACGCGACGAGGTGGCCTTCACCGGCGGCGTACGGCACGGCCGCACCCTCGGTTCGCCCGTCGCCCTCCGTGTCGGCAACAGCGAATGGCCCAAGTGGCAGGCGGTGATGGACACCGACCCGGTCCCCGCCGGCGCCCTGGCCGGACACGCCCGCAACGCGCCCCTGACCCGGCCCAGGCCCGGCCACGCCGACCTCGCCGGGATGCAGAAGTACGGCTTCGACGACGCCCGGCCGGTCCTGGAGCGGGCCAGCGCCCGGGAGACCGCCGCCCGCGTGGCGCTCGGCTGCCTCGCCGAGGCGTTTCTGCGGCAGGCGTACGGCATCGAGCTGGTCGCCCATGTCGTCGCGCTCGGCCAGGAGAGCTCCACGTCGGCGACGATGCCCGGCCCCGGGGACACGGAGCGGCTCGACGCCGACCCCGTGCGCTGCCTGGACGCCGGGGCCTCGGCCGCCATGGTCGCCGAGGTGGACCGGGCGCACCGCGCCGGCGACACCCTCGGCGGAGTGGTGGAGGTCCTGGCCTACGGACTGCCGCCGGGGCTCGGCTCGCACGTGCACTGGGACCGCCGCCTGGACGCCCGGCTGGCCGGTGCGCTCATGGGCATCCAGGCCATCAAGGGGGTGGAACTGGGGGAGGGGTTCGCGCTGGCCGGCGTCCCCGGCTCCCTCGCCCACGACGAGATCCTGCCGGGCGAGGACGGCATCCGGCGCGCCACCGGCCGCTCCGGTGGCGTGGAGGGCGGGATGTCCACGGGCGAACCGCTGCGGGTGCGCGCCGCGATGAAACCGATCGCGACCGTGCCGCGGGCACTGGCCACCGTGGACGTGGCCACCGGTGAGGCCGCCGTCGCCCACCACCAGCGCTCCGACGTGTGCGCGGTGCCGGCCGCCGCCGTGGTCGCCCAGGCCGTGACCGCTCTGGTCCTCGCGGACGCGGCGCTGGAGAAGTTCGGCGGCGACAGCGTGCCCGAGACCGCCCGCAACCACGGCTCCTACCTGCGCCACCTGAGCGTGCGCTGAGCCGCCGCCGGCTCGCCGGGCGCCCGGACACGGCGCCCGGCGACGCGCGCCCGCACCGCACCCGTCCCCCTTCACCCCCGCGCTGCTGACGGCCCGTCCGTCGCGACATCTGCTATCGAAGCCTTCGATGAGGTTGTGATACCGGCATGCGGGTATGTTTTCATGGTGTGGGGGGACGGACCGCGCACTTGCCGGCGCTCCGTCCCGACACACGGACGGATGGGGGATGCGGTGCCACGCCTAGAAGAACTCGAGCCGGCGCCCGCGGTGGTGCGCCAAGTGCCGCCCCGGGGTGGCGCACCGGGCGGCGTGCAGATCGTCCGCGTCCACGACGAACTGCTCGACGGCACCCTCAGGACCCACCAGTTCGGCGGCGTGCGGGTGGCGGTGGTCAAGGGCGAGGGCCCCCGGGAACTCATCCGGCCGGGCCGGAGGGTCGCCCCGGCGGGCGAAGGGGTGCTGCGTGTCCTGCGGCCTTTGACCGGAGCCGTCTGGGTCGTGCAGGACGGCCGCCACGGGACGGTACGCGCTCCGCAGCTGATCTGCCTGGACAGCACCCGCCCCTACAAGGCGTCCATGCCGGAGAACTTCCGTCTGGTCGACGTCACGGTCGCGCACCGGCTGGTCGGCCTGACCGCCGACGAGGCCGCGTCGTTCACCGCCCGGCCCTGGACCGGCGCCGAGGGCCTGGCCGCCCTGCTCTCCTCCCTGCTCGAAGGGCTGGGCCGGCACGGCAGGGAGGTGGAGACCGCCGTCGACCTGCTCGGGGGCAGCGTCGTGGGCCTCACCGCCGCGCTCTTCTCGGAGCGCATGCGGGAGTTCGCCGAGGACCCGCGGATCGCCCGGCAGGCGCTGATGCTCCAGGTCCAGTCCTACGTCCGGGCGCGGCTAGCCGAACCCGGCCTGAACGCGGAGACCGTCGCCCGCTCCCACCACGTCTCCCTGCGCTACTTGCAGAAAGTCTTCCAGGAACACGGCATCAGCCCGGCGCGCTGGATTCGCGACGAGCGGCTCGCGCGCTGCCGCACCGAACTCGCCGACCCCCACCTGGACCACCTGCCGGTCGCCCTGATCGGTGAACGGGCCGGACTCTACGGCGCCTCCCACTTCAGCAGGCTCTTCCGCGACCGCTACGGCATCACGCCCCGCGAGTACCGGAAGGAGCGTGGCACCCCGTGACACGCGAAGGCGGCCCGGCGCCGCTCGACGGGGGCCCCGCCCCGAGCCCGCGGCCCGACGTGCCGGTCCGCGCCTCGCCCGAGGGGGAGGTCCGGGACCGCGGGAGGCACCCCGGACCGGCATCGGCAAGCTCCGCAGCGCCCGCATACGGCACTGGTACGAGTCACCGGGCGCGCCCCTTACGGCCGCCCGCCACGAGGCGCCCGCCGAGCGGGCCGGAAGAGAATGAGGACGTCATGCGGCAGGACGCCGGGACAGTGAACGCCGGGGCCCCGGGTGCCCGGGAACGAGGCGTCGGACAGCGGGAAGCCGGGACGGAAGCCGACGCGCTGCGCATCCGCGTGCTCGGCCCCCTGGAGGTGCGCGCCCAGGGCGAGGACCGTACGCCCACCGCCCCCATGGCGCGGCGCGTACTCGCGGTGCTGCTGCTGAACGCCAACCGGCTGGTCTCCACCTCCACCCTGATCGAGGAGCTGTGGGAGACCGAGCCGCCCCGCCTCGCCCGCAAGACCGTGCAGACCTACGTCTACCAGTTGCGCAAGGCGCTGCACTGCCCGGTGAACCCGTGCGAACGGATTCGTACCGGACCGAACGGGTACCGCATCGACCTCCAGCCGGGCGAACTGGACCTGTGGGAGTTCGAGCACGGAGTCCGGCGCGCCCGCACCGCGCTGACCGAGGGCGACCCCGCCGCCGCCGCGACCGTGCTGCGCGAGGCCCTCGCCCTGTGGCGCGGTGAGCCGTACGCGGGTCTGGAGACCGGTCCGCTGCTCTCGGCGCAGCTCCCGCCCCTGGCCGACCTGCGGCTGAGCGCCCTGGAGTCGCGCATCACCGCCGATCTGCGGCTGGGCCTGCACCGGTCGCTGATGGGGGAGTTGCGCCAGCTGACGGCGGACCACCCGCTCAACGAGGAGTTCACCGCCCACCTGATGACCGCCGCCCACCGCTCGGGGCAGCGCGCCACCGCCCTGGAGGCGTTCGCGCGGCTGCGCCGCCGGCTCGTCGACGAACTGGGCATCGAACCGTCCGAGCACCTCCAGCGCCTCCAGCAGGAGGTACTGACCGCTCAGCTGCCCGGGGCCGAGGCGGACGCCCCCACCGGGGAACCGTCCGCCGGGCGCGCCGGACCGGCCGGGCAGCCCGCTGCTTCCCGCGCCGCGGCCGGACAGGGGACGGCCCTCGGACAGCTCCCGCTGGACACCCCCGACTTCACCGGACGGGCGGTCGAACTGGCCCGGCTGACGGCCCTCACGCGCGAGGACGCGCGCGTCGGTGCCGGGGCTTCGGCCGGGCGCGGCGCTCCCGGCGCCGGGCCCCGGGTGGTCGTGGTGCTGGGCCCGGTCGGGGTGGGCAAGAGCGCCTTCGCCGTGCACGGCGCGCACCGGCTGGCCCAGCGGTTCCCCGACGGGGTGCTGCACGCCCGGCTGCACGACGACGAGGACCGCCCACGCCCCACGCACGCCGTGCTGCGCGCGCTGCTGCGCGACTGCGGCCACGACCCGGCCTCCCTGCCCCGGAACACCGACGAACTCGCGGGCATGTTCCGCTCGTTCAGTGCCGGCCGGTCGCTGCTCATGCTGCTGGACGACGCCGCGAGCACGGATCAGGTGCTGCCGCTGCTGCCGGCCGACGACACCGGTCTGGTCCTGGTCACCTCACGGGTCCGGCTGCCCGGTCTGCCCGGCGCGCGTATGCTCCCGCTCGGCCCGCTCCCCGCTCCCGACGCGGCGGCCTTCTTCGCCCGTGTCGCCGGTGCCGACCGGGTCGCGGGGGACCCGGAGACGCTCGGCGCGGTGACCCGGCTCATGGGCGACTGCCCGCTCGCGCTGCGCGCGGTGGGGGAGAAGTTCGCGGGCCGCCCGATGTGGACGCTGGGCGACCTCGCCCTCGGCCTGGTCGACGAGGACCGCCTCGCGGCGGAACTCGACGACGAGACCTGCGACGTCATGGCCCGCGTCGCCGGCGCCGTCGTCCGGCTGCCCGGACGGCTGCGCCGGGCGCTCGCCCTGCTCGCGGCGGGCGGGGCGGAGGACTTCGGCATGGCGCGGGCGCAGGAACTGCTGGGCGGCGACGCCTGGGAGGCCCAGTCCCTGGTGGGCCGGCTGCTCGACCACCACGTCGTGGTGAGCGGACCGCGGCCGCAGGCGTCCCCGCTCGTCCTGCGGGTCCCGCAGCTCGTCCGCCTGGCGTTGCCGTCCCCCGAGGACACCGGACTGCGCGTCCTGCCGGTCGCCGGCCGCGCCCCCCGCACCCGGTCCGTCACGGGAGTCCTCACCGTCGCGGGCTGAACCGGCCGCCGGCGCCCCGCCCGTGTGTGTCCGATCCCTCGGCGCGCACCGGCGGGGCGCCCCCGTTTTCGTCCCCGAGCGGGCCGTTGACCCGGCCTTCACCCGGACTGGACCGTCCCGGCGGATTCTGGTGGCGATGGGGTGGCGACCGGAGGAGCCGGGTGGCGCCCCCGACCCGAGGAGGCGGCATGCCGCTCGACGAGCACGAGGGGATACCGGCCCGCTGGCTGATGGTGCCGGCCGGTGTGGACATCGATCTCGACCCCCCGCCCCCGCCCACTCCGCCGCAGAGCGACAGCGCCCGGCACGCGGCCGTGTGCCGGCACTGCGGCGCGCGCCCCCCGGCCGGCCCGCCGCACCGGCCCCGCGCCTGACGGCACGGCGACACGACAGCACGACGGCACCACCCCCGCCGACAGGGGTGGTGCCGTCGCCGTTCCGCGGTCCGTGCTCAGGCCGCGGAGACCATGGGCGCCCGCTCGTGCGAGGGGAAGTGGGGCAGGACGTACTCGGCGAGTTCCTGGAGCACCTCATCCACGGGCCGGCGGCCGGGCCTGAGATTGAGCACCACGTGGTGCACGCCGATGTCCCGCAGCCCCTCCAGGTGGGTGCGCAGATAGCGCCGTCCCGTCCGGTAGCCCAGGGGGATGGCGCTGGGACGGGCCTCCGGCCGGTCCACCAGATCGAGGTGGAGCGACTGCGCGAACGGCTTCAGGCCGTTGCCCGTGTCCGCCACCGCCCTGCGCCACATCGCCGCCGTGCCGTGCTGCTGGAGCAGCGGACGCGGGTACATCAGCCAGCCGTCGGCGTGCTCGGCGATCCACGGCATGCTCTGCCTGCTGTGCCCCGTCACGAGCAGGGGAATCCGCCCGCCGGCCGGCTTGGGCAGCACTCCGGCGTCGCGGATGGTCCCGTAGCTGGAGTCCACGGCCGGAAAGTCCTCCGCCCACAGCCGCCGCAGGGTGGTGACGGCGGTGCGGAACAGCCCCGGGCCGTCGTCGCGGTCGAGCCCGTAGGCGGGGTACTCCATGCTCCGTTCCCCGCTCGCGGCACCCAGCAGCAGTCGTCCGCCACTGATCAGGTCCAGCGAGGCCGCCGACTTCGCGGTGTCCAGGGGGTTGCGCAGCGGCAGCACCGTGGAGCCGGTGGCCAGCGCGATACGCGAGGTCCGCGCGGCGATGTGGGCCAGCCACACCCACGGGTCGTACATCTGCCCGGCGTCGCCGAACGCCGGGTCGTACAGCGGGATGTCCCGGACCCACAGCGCCGCGAACCCCGACCGCTCGGCCCGTACGGCCCGTTCGGTCTGCTCGGCGACGTCCATCCGGGCCACCGGGCCCTCGTAGGACTCCATCGGGAAGAACAGCCCCAGCGTCAGGCCGCCGGGGCGGAACACGCGCGCGAATCCCGGGCGCGAGGCGAAACCGGGGTCGAAGCTGGACATAGGGCCTCCACATCGAAGTCCGCCCACCGCGCCGGAGCGGGAACCCCTCCGGCGCGGTGGGCGGACGCACCGACACCATCTCGCCCGCCAACCTAGGCGCCACCCGCCCGGCCGTCTGGCCCGTCCGCGCACCGGCCCTGACCGGTCCGCGCACCGGCCGCGGCCCACCCGCGCACCCTCCTCGACGCACCCGCGCGGGCACCCCGTCCGCCCCCTCGCCCGGCCTGCGCGTTTCCCGCGCCTTGGCCCCGCCTTGGACACCCCGCCACAGGCTCCTGTTCGGCAGCTGGAAGACCGGGTCGACGGGACGCGGACCGCTGCCGGCCAGGTGTCAACCGCACAGACACGGGCCCGCGGCCCCGCCGCGGACACCGGTCGGACGAATGACGATGGGGGACGACGGGATGCACACGAGATTGCAGGAGCGCACCGGGGACATAGACACGATCCGCGCGGCGCGGACGGCGGCCAAGGACGGCGTGCTGGAGGAGCTGGGCGCGGCACTGTTCGAGTCCCTGCCGCGCAGCGACCAGCGGCGCCGGGGCATGGAGTACGTCCAGGGACTGCTCGGTGTCCAGGGCCGCAAGTCGATACGGAACATCTCCTCCCTCTTCGGCGGTGAGGCGGCCGAGCAGAGCCTGCACCACTTCATCAGCGGTTCCACCTGGGACTGGGGGCCGGTCCGCCGCGCTCTCGCCCTCCACCTGGAGGAAGTGTCCCCGGCCCGCGCCTACGTGTTGCGGCCCATGGTGATCCCCAAGGCCGGCGACAGCTCGGTCGGCGTGGACCGCCGCTTCGACCCCGGCCGCGGCCAGGTCATGAACGTGCAGCAGGCCGTGGGGGTGTGGGCCGTGTCGGAGGAGCACAGCACCCCCGTCAACTGGCGGCTGTACCTGCCCGAGACCTGGCTGGACGACGCCACCCGGAGGCGGCAGGCGTCCATCCCGGAGAGCGCGGCGCCGGAGACCATGGACCAGTGCGGCGTGGAGGCGTACCTCGACATCACCCGCGGCTGGGGCCTGCCGGTGCGGCCCGCCGTCATGGACGCCCGCGAGGCCGATGTCGTCGCCACCGTGCGCCGGCTCCAGGCCGCCGACGCGCCCCTGCTGCTGCGCGTCAGCGCCAACCGGCGGTTCTCGGCGACCGATCCCGGACTGCCGCGCTCGGTCGCCGAGACCGAACTCACGGCGCACCAGCTCATGATGATGGCCCGTCCACTGCGCCAGCCCGTCATCCAGCGCCGGCCCGGAACCGGCGGTCCCGCGCGCGCCGCGCTGACCGCGGCCGTCCGCGTCGAACTGCCCCGGCGCGCCGGGCGCCGCTCCTCCCGGGGGCGTGAACTCGTGCTGCTCGGCATCGGTGAGAACGGCGGACGCTGGCCGGCCGAGCTGTGGCTGACCGACCTCACCGACCTGCACCCCGCCCAGTTGCTGAGGCTGAGCCGGCTGACCCGCCGAGTGGACCGGGACTTCGCCGACATCGCCGAGCCGGTCGGCATCAAGGACTTCTCCGGCCGCTCCTTCAGCGGCTGGCACCGCCACGCCACCCTCGCCTCCGCCGCCCACGCCGTCGCCGTCCTCTCGGGTGCTCCGACCCCCGAGCCGCAGCCGGAACAGGTGTCCGCGTGATGGCCGGACGCGACCGGGCGGGGCGTGCGGACGGCGCGAGCCCGAAGCCCCCGCGGCCGAGCGCCGCGCACCGCGCGACAGTCCGGGCCCGAGCCGCGGGCGGCGCAGTGTAGAGGCGAGCGAGGAGGATGTCAGCCGTCCTCCCGCCCGGTACGTCAGCTCCCCGGCCGGCCCGGCCGGGGAGCTGACGGACTCTTCCCGGCAGCTGACGTATTGCCAGGGCCTCCTTTGGTGACCTCCGAACAGGAGGCACACGATCGGCGCACCAGCCGACCGAGTGCCTAGGAGTCCACCATGGCCAGCCAGCCGCAGGCCGCAGGCGAGTGGCGGGGTGCTGCCGCCCTCGTCACGGAACCGCCGTGCCCTCCCGCCGCCACCGGGTCCCGGATCGTGGTGCGCACCTCGGCCGGGCAGGTGGCCGGAGAGCGGGCCGCCGGCGTCTGCGTCTTCCGCGGCATCCCCTATGCCCGCCCGCCGCTGGGCCCGCTGCGCTTCGCCTCCCCCCGGCCGCCCGAACCCTGGAGCGGCGTCCGGGAGGCGGTGCGCTTCTCACCCGTCTCCTTCCAGGCGGCGATCCCCAACCGCCCGGTGCCGCCCGGCAGCGAGGACTCGCTGTACGCCAACGTGTTCACGCCCGCCACGACCGGCAGCCGCCCCGTGCTGGTCTACATCCACGGCGGCGGCTGGCAGGCGGGCGCCGGCAGCATGCCCGCGTACGACGGAACCCGGCTCGCCGAGCGCGGGGACCTCGTCGTGGTCACCTTCAACTACCGGCTCGGCGTCCTCGGCTTCGGCCTGCACGAGGACCTCACCGACCCGGAGACCGGGCACGCCGCCAACTGGGGTCTCCAGGACCAGGCGGCCCTGCTGCGCTGGGTAGGGGACAACGCCGCGGCCTTCGGCGGAAACCCGGACGACATCACCGTGTGCGGCACCTCCGCGGGCGGCGCCACCGCCTGGCAACTGTCCCTGCTACCAGGCGTGCGCCCCCTGATCCGGCGCCTGATCTCCATCAGCCCCAGCCACACCACCGCGCCCGGCACCGCCCTGACCCCGCAGGACTCGCGCACCGCCTACGCCGCCCTCGCCCACCGCCTGGGCACCACCGTGGCCGGGCTGCGCGAGGTACCGGCGGGCGCGCTCACCGACGCCTGGACCCAGCTGTTCGCCCCGCCGCCCGGGGACCGGATCGTCTCCAGCGGACGCTGGTACCGCGGCCCCGTCGTCGACGGGCGCACCATGCCGGCCCCCGACCACCTCCTGCCCACGCCCGACGTGCCCGTGCTCAGCGTCCACACCAGCACCGAGGGCTCGTTCTACACGGGCCCCGCCTCCCCCGAACCGCTGCCCGCCCCCCGGGACGAGGCCGAACTCGTCCGGGCCGTGCGCGAGGTGCTGAGCCTGGCCGAACCGGACGCCGACGACGCCCTCGCCCGCGCCTGCGCCGCCGCCCACCGCTCCGCGGCCCGGGAGGCCGGGCTGCCGGGTGACCCGCGGTCGCTGTGGACCGAGATCTGGGGCGACGCCTTCTTCCGCCACCAGATCGTGCGGTTCGCCGACCGGCACGCCCGCGCGGGCCGTACCCCGCTGTACGCGATGGAGTTCGCCCACCCCGCGCTCCCGCCCCACTTCGGGACGCCGCACGAGGCGACCTCTCCGTTCCTGTTCGGCACCCACCGGCTGCCGCAGTTCGCCGCGGCGTTCGGCGACGGGCCCGCGGAGCGACGGCTGTCCGACGTGTTCGTCGACACCGTCGCCGCGTTCGCCCGGACGTCCGCGCCGCACACCGCGCACCTCCCCGAGTGGCCGCCGTACACCCCCGATCGCCCCAGCACCCTCGTGCTGGGCGGACCCGGCTTCGCCGAGGTCACCCGTACCCCGAAACTCGCCCAGCTGGACTTCTGGGACGCCGTGGGCTGGTCCCCGCGTCTGTGACCCACCCGTCCGCGCCCGCCGCGAGACCCGGTGGCCGGCCCCGCCGGCCACCCCATCCGACCACCTTCGCCATCTCCGCACCGCCAAGTCCCTACCCGCCCCTGCCCGCACCGCGGTACCGCGTGCCGGCCACCGCCAGTGTCAGGAGACACCTGTGGACGACGCTCTCGTCGACATCGAACTGAAGATCGCCCCCCAGCAGCCCGACTGGGACGACCCCGCCCAGGTGCGCCGCGTGCGCTCCGACCTGGCGGGCCGCCCCTCGCTCGTCCGGGCCGAGGACGTCCGCGCCCTGCGCCGCGGCCTGGCCCGGGTGGCCGCGGGCGAGGCCCTGGTCGTCCAGGCCGGGGACTGCGCCGAGGACCCCCTGGAGTGCACCCCCGCGCACGTGGCCCGCAAGGCCGCCGTGCTCGACCTGCTCGCCGGTGCCCTCCGGCTGGTCACCGGCAAGCCCGTCCTGCGGGCCGGCCGTATCGCCGGACAGTTCACCAAGCCGCGCTCCCAGTCCAAGGAACGCATCGGGGACCTCGAACTGCCCGTCTACCGCGGCCACATGGTCAACGATCCCGATCCCACACCCGAGGGCCGCCGCCCCGACCCGCTGCGCCTGCTGACCGGGTACATGGCGGCCGACGACATCATGCGCCACCTCGGCTGGCGCACCGACGACCCCGACCGCATCGACCCGCCGGTCTACACCAGCCACGAGGCGCTGCTGCTCGACTACGAGGTGCCGCTGCTGCGCCGCGAGGACGACGGTCTGCTGCTGTCCTCCACGCACTGGCCCTGGATCGGCGAGCGCACCCGGCAGCCGGAGGGCGCGCACGTCGCCCTGCTCGCCGGGGTGACCAACCCGGTGGCCTGCAAGGTGGGGCCCACCACCACCGTCGAGACGCTGCTCGACCTGTGCCGGCGCCTGGACCCCGATCGCGTACCGGGACGGCTCACGCTGATCGCGCGGATGGGAGCCGACAAGGTGGCCGAGGCGCTGCCCCCGCTGGTCGCGGCGGTGCACGCGGCCGGGCACCCGGTGATCTGGCTGACCGACCCGCTGCACGCCAACACCGTCACCACGCCCAACGGCTTCAAGACCCGTTACGTGGAGGCCGCCGAACGGGAGGTCACCGCCTTCCACCGGGCGGTCACCGACCACGGGGGCACCGCGGGCGGTCTGCACCTGGAGACCACGCCCGACGCGGTCATGGAGTGCGTGCCCGACGCGCGCACCGCCCATCTGGTCGGCGACGCCTACGAGAGCTTCTGCGACCCGCGGCTCAACGCCGGCCAGGCGGTCTCCGTCGTCTCGGCCTGGAACGGGTGAGCCGCCCGGCACGTCAGCACCGCCCCCCAACGGATGTGAAGGAGAGGCACGACATGGACAGCGCACACACGAGAGACAGCGAGAGCAGGCTGGCCCTGGTCACCGGGGCCGCCGGCGGGATCGGCGCGGCCGTCGTCCGCACCCTGGCCGAACAGGGCGTCCACGTGGCCGCCGTGGACCGCCACGCCGGCCGTCTGGAGGAAGAGGCCGCCAAACTCGCCGCGGACGGGCTTCCGGTGACGGCGTTCGCCGCCGACGTGACCGACAGCACCGCGGTGGACGCCGTCGTCGACCGGATCGAGCAGGACCTCGGCCCTGTCGACTATCTGGTCAACGCCGCCGGTGTACTCCGCCTCGGCGAGGTGACCGCGTACACCGACGACGACTGGACGAGCACCTTCGCCGTCAACACCACCGGTGTCTTCCACCTCTCGCGCGCCGTCGTGAGCCGCATGGTGCGGCGCGGAGGGGGAGCCGTCGTCACCGTCGCCTCCAACGCGGCCGCCACCCCCCGCACCGGGATGGCCGCGTACGCGGCCTCCAAGGCGGCGGCGGAGATGTTCACCAAGAGCCTCGGCCTGGAGGTGGCCCGGCACGGCATCCGCTGCAACATCGTCGCCCCCGGCTCCACCGACACACCGATGCTCAGCTCCATGTGGCACGACGACTCGGGGCCGCGCGCCACCCTCGCCGGGAACCTCGACGCCTTCCGCGTCGGCATCCCGCTGGGCAAGCTCGCCCGCCCCAACGACATCGCCGACGCGGTGGCCTATCTGCTGTCCGACCGGGCGTCCCACATCACCCTGCACACCCTGACCGTCGACGGAGGCGCCGCCCTCGGAGCGGCCTGACACCGGCCCCGCCCCCACCCCCGCCCGCTCGCACCCGGACCCCGCGTCCGGCGGACACCGCCGAGAGCGGTTCCCGCCCGAGAAAGGACACACCCCGCCGTGGCCGACCTCCCGACCATCGAGTCGTACCCTCTGCCGACCCCGCCGGACCTGCCGGCGAACACCGCACCGTGGGTCTGCGACCCCGCCCGCGCGGTGCTCCTCGTCCACGATATGCAGCGTTACTTCCTCAAGCCCTTCCCCGAGCCGCTCCGCAGTCAACTGGTGCGGAACACCGCTGAGTTGCGTGATCACTGTGCCGAACTCGGTATCCCCGTCGCCTACACCGCCCAGCCCGGCGGCATGACCGTGCGCCAGCGCGGCCTGCTCAAGGACTTCTGGGGTCCGGGCATGCGCCCCGCGCCCGCCGACCGCGCCGTCGTGGACGCGCTCGCGCCCCGACAGGACGACTGGCTGGTGACCAAGTGGCGCTACAGCGCCTTCCACCACACCGACCTGCTGGAACGGATGCGCTCCGAGGGGCGCGACCAGCTCCTCGTGTGCGGCGTGTACGCCCACGTCGGAGTACTGATCACCGCCGTCGAGGCGTTCAGCCACGACATCGAGACATTCCTGATCGCGGACGCCGTGGCCGACTTCGACGAGAGCCGGCACCGGATGGCCGTCGAGTACGCCGCCGCGCGCTGCGCCGTCGTCACCACCGCCAAGGAGGTCCTGGCATGACCGGCACCACCGGCCCCCGCGCCCAGCCGCCCCACCAGGAGGATCTGCTCCAGGAGATCCTCGGCCCCACGCCCCCGCCGTTCGCCCTGCTGTACCGCCCCGAGGCCACCGGCCCCGGCGTCCTCGACATCCTCGTCGGCGAGGTGTCGCACCCCGGGACCCTGGCCGCCATCCCGCTGCCCGAGCCCTCCGGCGTCCCCGGCGCCCCCCGCCACGACGTCCTCGCCCTCGTGCCCTACCGGCAGATCGCCGAGCGGGGGTTCGCCGGGCACGACGACGGCACCCCGCTGGTGGCGCTGAGCGTCGCCCGGCAGGAGACCGCCTCGCTCGCCGCCGTACTGCAACGGCTGCCGGACACGCCCATCCGCACCACCGGCGCCCACTTCGACGTGGGCGACGACGCCTACGCAGAGACGGTCCGGCGCGTCATCACCGAGGAGATCGGCACCGGCGAGGGCGCCAACTTCGTCATCAAGCGCACCTTCACCGTCGACATCTCCGACTACACCCCGCACAGCGCGCTGACCTTCTTCAAACGGCTCCTGGAACGCGAGAAGGGCGCGTACTGGACCTTCGTCGTGCACACCGGCGAGCGCACCCTCGTAGGCGCCACACCGGAGCGGCACATCAGCGTGGACCGGGGCACGGCGGTGATGAACCCGATCTCCGGCACCTACCGCTATCCCGCCACCGGCCCGACCCTCCCGGAGGTGATGAACTTCCTCGCCGACGGCAAGGAGGCCGACGAGCTCTACATGGTGGTCGACGAGGAACTGAAGATGATGGCCCGGATCTGCCCGGACGGCGGCCGCGTCACGGGGCCCTTTCTCAAGGAGATGGCGCGTCTCGCGCACACCGAGTACTTCATCGAGGGCCGGACCGACGGCGATCCGCGCCACATCCTGCGCGAGACCCTCTTCGCGCCCACCGTCACCGGCTCCCCACTGGAGAGCGCCTGCAAGGTCATCGGCCGCTACGAGCAGGAGGGCCGCGGCTACTACAGCGGTGTCCTCGCCCTGATCGGCCGCGACGCCGACGGGGGCGCCGCACTGGACTCCGCCATCTGCATCCGCACCGCGGACATCGACCGGGGCGGTCGCGTGCGCATCGGCGTCGGCGCCACCCTGGTGCGCCACTCCGACCCGCTCTCGGAGGTGGCCGAGACCCGCGCCAAGGCCGCCGGTCTGCTCGCCGCGCTGGAGGGCGAGGGGGCGACACGTTTCGCGGCCCACCCCGAGGTGTGCCGGGCGCTGCGCAGCCGTAACGACACCATCGCGGGGTTCTGGCTCGCGGACACCCAGCCGGTGCCGGTGGCCGTACAGCCTTCCCTGCCGCCCGGCCGCCGGGTCCTGGTGGTGGACGCCGAGGACACCTTCACCTCGATGATCGGCCACCAGCTCACCTCGCTGGGCCTGGAGGTGGCGGTGCGGCGGTTCGACGAGCCGTACGAGATCACCGGCCACGACCTGATCGTCATGGGGCCGGGGCCGGGCGATCCGCGGGACCTGTCGCACCCCAAGATCGCCCATCTGGACGCGACGATCGAGAGGCTGCTGCGCGAGGGGCTGCCGTTCCTGGCGATCTGCCTCAGCCATCAGGTCCTCAGCCGCCGGCTCGGCCTGGATCTGGTGCGCCGCCCCCGGCCCAACCAGGGCGTCCAGCGGGACATCGACCTGTTCGGCCGCCGCGAACGCGTCGGCTTCTACAACACGTTCGCCGCCGCGAGCGCCGAGGACAAGGCGGAGACGGCGGCCGGGATCGTCGAGATCGCCCGCGATCCCGACAGCCAGGAGGTGCACGCCCTGCGCGGCGCCACCTTCGCCTCGATGCAGTTCCACCCCGAGTCGGTGCTCACCCAGAACGGCGTGGGCATCACCGGCGGACTGGTCCGCGGACTGCTGGCCGGCTCCCTGCTCGCGCCCGCCGCATGACATCCCGGCGGCCGGTCCGGGGCGCCCCGCGCCGGACCGGCCGCCATCTGACGTACTCCCCGGCGACCTGACGGGTTCGGCCGGCGGCCTTTGCCGCCGGCCGGGCGCCCTCGGGAGCATCGGCCCTGCGCGGGGGAGGCCCGAGACGCTCACGGAAGGGTCAACACCATGATCAGCACGGGTACGGCCAGAGCCGGCCGCACGGCCGGTGGCATCGCCATTCTGGGTACGGGCTCCTGCCTGCCCTCCCACGTCGTCGGCAACGACGAGGTGGGGGCGGCGGCCGGAGTCACCGACGAATGGATCAGACACAAGACCGCCATCCGCTCCAGGCGCCGGGCGAAGCCGGACGAGGCCACCTCCGACCTCGCGGTCGCCGCGGGGCGGGCCGCCATGGAGGCCGCGGGCATCACCGCCGCCGACCTCTCCCTGGTCGTCGTCGCCACCTCGACGCCCGACCAGCCGCAGCCGCCCACCGCGAGCATCGTCGCCGACGGCCTCGGTGCCGGACACGGCGCCGCCGCCTTCGACGTCAACGCGGTGTGCAGCGGCTTCGTGTTCGCGCTCAACACCGCGCAGCACGTCCTGGCCGGCTCCGACTCCGCGTACGCGCTGGTCATCGGCGCGGACGTCTACTCCCGCATCCTCGACCCCGCCGACCGGCGGACCGCGATCCTCTTCGGGGACGGCGCCGGCGCGGTCGTGCTCGGCCCCGCCCGCCCCGGGCGCGGTCTGCTGGCCGGAAGGCTGGCCGGTTTCGGCGCCGAACGCGACCTGATCGAGGTGCCCGCGGGCGGCAGCCGCCTGCCCGCCACCCCCGAGACCCTCGCGGCCGGGCTGCACTACTTCACCATGAACGGGAGGGGCGTGCGCGACTTCGTCGCCGAGACCGTCGCCCCCGCCATCACCGCCTTCGTCGAGGAGGCCGGCTACACGGCCGCCGACATCGACAGCTTCGTGCCCCACCAGGCCAACGGGCGGATGCTCGACGACCTGTCGGCCACGCTCGGCATCAGGTCCGCCCACACCCGCACCACCTACGAGGAGTTCGGCAACACCGGCTCCGCCTCGGTTCCCGTCACCCTCGACCACGCGGCCCGCACCGGGCAGCTGTCCGACGGCGATCTGGTGCTGATGGCCGCCTTCGGCGGCGGCATGGCCATGGGCCTGTCGCTGCTGCGCTGGCAGCACCCCGTTCCCACCCACACCACATCCGCCCCCACCACCCCCCAGAGCTGAGGAGACGGCGATGCAGGACGGCATCATGGACGACTACCTGGCCCGGATCGGCGCGACCCGCCCCGAACAGCCGGACCTGAAGGGGCTCCGTCACCTGACGGAGCGTCACCTTCTGTCGGTGCCCTTCGAGAACCTCGACTACCACCTGGGCGAGGACATCTTCATGGACGAACGCGTCCTGGAGAAGATCGTGCACAAGAACCGCGGTGGCGGCTGCTTCGAGGTCAACCCCGCCCTCTCCTTCCTGCTGACCTCGCTCGGCTACGAGGTCGACATCCTGCCCGGCTGGGTGCACCGCCCCGACGGCCTCGGCCCGTTCCTCGGCCACCTGGCGCTGCGCGTCAAGGCGGAGGGGCGCGACTGGCTGGTCGACGTCGGCTTCGGCCGCAACAGCCGCTTCCCGCTGGACCTCTCCTCGCGCGAGGTGCAGCAGGACCCGCACGGCGAGTACCGCATCCACGACGCGGGTGACGGCGCCATCGACGTGTACCTCGGCGGCAAGCCCCTCTACCGGGTCGCCGACCGGCCGGTCCGCGTCGAGGACTTCGCGCCGGCGCTGTGGTGGTACCGCACCTCGCCCGACTCCTCGTTCCTCCAGGCCCTGTTCTGCTCCGTCCGCACGACCGACGGGCTGGTCACGCTCAAGGGCAACTACCACATGAGCAGCGTCGCCGGGCAGGAGCGCTCCCGGCAGACCCTGGGGACCGAGGCCGAGGCGTTCGAGGCGTACAAGAAGCACTTCGGCATCAGCCTGGAGACGCTGCCCGAGGAGCCCGCCGGAGGCGTCACCGCCGGCGTGCGGACGGAGTGAGGACGATGAGCGAGAACCACACCGGCGCCACCGACATCGACGTACTCGTCGTCGGCGCCGGCCCCACTGGACTGCTGACCGCGGTGGAGCTGATGCGCCGCGGTGTACGGGTGCGGGTGATCGACCGCGCCCAGGAACCCTCGACCACCCCCAAGGCGCTGTCCGTGTGGCCCCGCGCCCTGGACATCCTGGAGGACGCCGGACTCGCGGACGGCGTGCGGCGCGAGTCCGCGCGGATCGACCGGCTCAGCTACTTCTCCGAACGCACCCCGCTGGCCTCCTTCGCACTGACCGAGGACACCGCCTGCCGGGTGCTGCCCCAGCACGTCACCGAACGGCTGCTCGCCGAGCGGCTGTCCGCGCTCGGCGGCAAGGTCGAGCGCGGGGTGCGGCTGCTCGCCCTCGAAGGCGTCGACTTCGTCGGCGGCGTCGGCTCGGGCGGGGACGTCACCGCCGTGGTCGAGACGGCCGAGGGCGGCCTCGACCGCATCCGGGCCCCCTACGTGGTCGGCGCCGACGGCGCCGGCAGCGCGGTCCGCGGCCAGCTCGGCATCGGCTTCCAGGGCAGTACGTACGAGCTGGCCTTCGCCCTGGTCGACGCCCGGATCGAGGGCGAACTCCCCGACAACGAGTGCCTGTTCTACCAGGCACCCAGCGGGGCGCTGGTCGTGGTGCCCATGCCGGGCGGTGTCTACCGCTTCCTGTCGATCATGCCGCAGGGACGCCGCGAGGTATCCCTGGACCTGATGCGGGAGATCGTTGACGAGCGCGGTCCGCGCGGTGTCCGGCTGACTGAGGCGGTGTGGCAGGCGGTCTTCCGCGTCCACGCCCGGCACGCCTCCGACTTCGCCGTCGGGCGGGTCTTCCTCGCCGGCGACGCCGCCCACGTGCACAGTCCGGCGGGCGGCCAGGGCATGAACAACGGCCTCCAGGACGCCCAGAACCTGGCCTGGAAGCTGGCCGCCGTCGTCCACGGCACCTCACCCGAGGCGCTGCTCACCACCTACGGCTCCGAGCGCTCCGAGGCGACCCGGCAGATCGTGCGCGACACCGATCTGCAGACCCGTGCCTGGGTGGCGAACAGCCGGGCCAAGGTCGCGGCCCGGGACGCCGCCTTCAAGCTGCTCGACCGCACCGGCGCCGTCTCGCGGTTCTACACCCCCGTCATGGCCGGGCGGCGCCTGGCCTATCCACCGCCGCGGGAGACCCAGCGGCCCTCCGGGCTCGCCGGCTGCCGACTGCGCGGCCGGGTCCCCGGCGGCCTCAAGGAGGGCGCGGTCTTCCCCCGGCGCGCCGCGCTCGCCCACGGCATCAGCGGCCCCGACACCGACCCGCACGCCTGGACCCTGGTCCTGGCGGCTCCCTCGGAGTCCTGGGCCGAGGAGGCCGGTCACGTCGCCGCCCGCTACGGGCAGCGGCTGCGCACCGTGGCGCTGCGGCGCCGCGAGAGCGCCTTCGCCACCGGCTGCCGCAGCGCCGGCTACTGGCTGGTGCGCCCGGACGGGCACGTCGCCGCACACGGCCACCAGAGCGATCTGGACCGTCTGGAGGCCGAGCTGCGCACCGCGCTCGAACCGGAGCCGCAGGAGCGCTGACGACGGTGCGCGGCCCGCCCGCCAAACGGGCCGCGACTGCTCGACAAACCCCGCCTGACCAGCGAGAACATCGACACCCAAAGCAACTTGACATAAAAAGAAGTGAGTCCTTCTGGCGGACATCCTGGATGCGTAATGTCTAGGACATGAAGCTGAGAGAGGGCGTGGAGTGGGCGGTGCACTGCTGCATCAACCTGTCCTGGATATCCCCTGACAGGGCGGTGCCGGCGGCCAGACTCGCCGCCTTCCACGACCTGCCCACGGCTTACCTCAACAAGCAGATGAACGCACTGGGAAGCGCCGGCATCGTCGCCTCCCGGTCCGGCCCCCGCGGCGGATTCCGCCTCGGCAGAAATCCGGAGGGCATCAGCCTGATGGACGTGGCGGCGGCCATCGACGGCTCGACACAGGCGTTCCTGTGCACGGGCATCCGGCACAACGGCCCGGCCGGACACATCACCGGACCCGAAGCCGCCCACCGCACCACCTGCACCGTGGCCCAGGCCTTCTCCACTGCCGAACTGGCCTGGCGGCGCCGGCTCGCCGATCACACGATCGCCGAACTGGCCGACACGGTACGGCGGGCCAACCCCGCAGCCCCGGATCAGGTACGCCGCTGGTTCGAGGAGAACTGAACCCCACCCGGCCCGCCCCGCACCACCAACCTCCGCACCACCCCGCACCACCACAGAGCCTGTCCTCGGCGCACCTGGAGTGCGCCCGGGGCCGTCCCCCCACCGGCAACACCGGCGGTGTGCGCCCCGACTTCCGACCCCGTAGTGAAAGGCACAGTCATGCCGTCTTCGGCCACAGGCGCCGTCACGGACGCGCCCCGCCGGCGCACCGGACTCCTCTTGGCGCTGCTGGCGTTCGCCCAGCTGATCATCTCCATCGACTACAACATCGTCTACGTCGCCCTGCCCGAGATCGGCAGCGGACTCGGCTTCTCCGCCCAGAGCCTGCAGTGGGTGGTCAGCGCCTACGCGGTGGCCTTCGGCGGGTTCCTGCTCCTGGGCGGCCGGGCCTGCGACCTGTTCGGGCCGCGCCGCATCTTCATCCTGGGCATCGCGCTGTACGGGGTGTCCTCCCTGGTCGGCGGCCTGGCCACCGAACCGGGCGTGCTGATCGCCGCCCGCGCGGTGCAGGGCATCGGCGGCGCCTTCCTCTTCCCGGCCACCCTGACCCTGGTCTCCACCAAGTTCGCCGAGGGCAAGGAGCGCAACCGCGCCTTCGCCGTGTGGGGCACCGCGGGCGGCTCCGGAATGATCCTCGGTTCGCTGCTCGGCGGCGTCCTCACCCAGGCGTTCGGCTGGGAGTCGGTGTTCTACGTCAACGTCCCGCTCGCCCTCATCGCCGTCGCCGCCGCCTTCCCGCTGATCACCCGTGACCAGCTGACCGGCTCCCGCCGCTCCTTCGACCTGGGCGGTGCGCTCACCTCCACGGTCGGCACCACCTCCGTCGTCTTCGCCCTGGTGCAGGGACCGGAGTCGGGCTGGGGCTCGGGCCTGATCATCGGCGCCTTCGCCTTCGGTGTGGCGCTCCTGGTCGCCTTCCTGCTGATCGAGAAGCGCAGCAGCGACCCGCTGATGCCGCTGCGCCTGTTCCGCAACCGGAACCTGAGCACCGGCGCCGGTGTCACCTTCTTCTACATGGCCACCTTCGGCACCCTGCTGTACTTCCTCACCATCTACTTCCAGGGCGTGCACGGCTACAACGCGCTGGAGACCGGCCTCGCCTTCCTGGTCCCGATGGTCGCCATCGCCACCGGCGCCCAGACGGCCGGCCGTCTGGCCACCAAGTACGGCCTGCGCGCCATCATGATCGCGAGCCTGCTGGTGGGCTTCGTCGGCACCGTCATCGTGGGCCTGTCCCTGGCCACCGACGCCTCCTACGTCGCCCTGATCCCCGGCATGGTCGTCATGGGCCTCGGCCAGGGCGCCGGCTACACCCTGATGTTCGGCGCCGCCACCGTCGGCGTCGACCCGGCCGAGCAGGGCATCGCCTCCGGCTGGGCCTCCACCACCCAGCAGATCGGTGGCGCGGTCGGCCTCGCCATCCTGGTCGCCGTCGCCAACTCCGGCCTCGACGGTCTGCAGGGCGAGGCGCTGCGCTCGGCCACCACCGACGGCCTGCGCACCGCGGTGTACATCGCCGCGGCCGGGATCGCGGTGACCGCGCTGGTCGCCCTCGGCCTGAAGAAGCCGGGCAAGTCCGAGCCCGTCGCCCAGGGAGGCGCCACCGCCTCCTCGGCCGACGAGCCGCAGACCGTCCAGGTCTGACCCGCACTCCGGCGCGCTCCCAGGGGCGCGCCGGACGCCGGACCCCCGTGTCGTACGTTCCCCCGCCCGGCGCGGGGGTTCCGGCATGTCCCCCCACAGGTACCGACAAGTCGCCGTCCGTGACGGCGACTTGACGCTTTGTCGCGATGCGCTTGCCCGGTGCCGTGTTCCGCTCGCAGGCTCGGCACATGTCGAAAACTTCAGTGGCCGAGGTGCCCTCGGTCAGGTCCCCGAACGCACCGTTCGCCGCCACCGTCGCGACCGTGTCCGTGATGGGCGTGCTCGTGGTGGGCCAGATGTACGTGACCATCCCGCTCATGCCGCAACTCGCGGACGCCTGGGGGGTCCCGACCGGATCGGCGGCCGCCTCGACCACGGCCTTCGCCTTCGCCCACGCGGTCGGCTCGCTCGTCAGCGGCCCGCTCTCCAACCGCTGGGGGCGGCGGGCGGTCATGGTGGTCAACGTCCTCGCCATGTCCGTCGTCACCGCTCTGCTGCCCCTCGTGGGCTCCCTCACCCCCGGGGTGACCCTGCGCGCCCTCCAGGGGCTGTTCGCGGGCTCGTTCATCCCCATGGCCTACGCCTACCTGAACGCCCGCTTCGAGCCGCGCCGCGCCTCACTGGCGCTGACCGTGGTCTCCGCCTGCATGGGGGCCACCGTGGTCATCGGCCAGGTCGAGGCCCAGCTGGTGGCCTCGGTGGCCGGCTGGGTCTGGGTCTTCTGGGGGACCGTCCCGCTACTCCTGCTGGGCGCCGCGGTGTCCTGGCGGGTGCTGCTGCCCGAGGAGCGGCCCCAGGCCGCCCCGGCCGGCCGGACACCACCGGCCGGAGCGCGAGCCGCGCTGAGCGCGCGGGTGATCCCGCTGTATCTGGTCATCCTCGTCGGCGCGGGCTCCCTCACCGCCGTGTACACCGGAGTCCAGCTCTACGGACCGTCCGACGTGGCCAGTGGTGGCGCGCCCCTGCTGGCGCTGCGCGCCAGCGCCCTGCCGGCGCTGCTGGGCGCCGTGCTGATCGCCCCGGCCCTGGCCCGGGTCCCGGCCTCCCGCAGGGCCGCCGGAGCGCTCGTGGTGACCACCGCGGCGATGCTGGCCGCCGCCCTGGGCGGAGACGACGCCATCGCCCTGGGGGCCGCGCTGTTCGCCTTCATGGCGGGCTTCTCCACCCTCGGACCCGCTCTCATCCAGTCGGTCGGCGCCCGGGTCGGCGCCGCGGCCCAGACCACCGCGATCGCGCTGTACGGCTTCACGCTCAACGTCGGCGCCGGTGCCGGGGCGCAGGTCGCACCCCTCTTCGACCGGTTCGGCCACCTCGCCCTGTTCCTCGCGCTCGCCCTGGCCCTGGCCACCCTCGGTGTCCTGCACCGCCGACGCGCGACCTGACGCACTCGCCGGCCACGCGTTGTCGCGCCCCGGCCCCGCGGACCACGATGCGGACAGTCATCCGACACCCCCTTTCCGACAGCCACGTGTTCCTCACACCCGTACGCCCAGGGAGCGCCCGACCATGACGAACGTCGCCGTCATCTACTACTCCTCCACCGGTTCGACCCACCGTCTCGCCGAGGCCGCCGCGGCGGCCGCCGCCCAGGAGGGCGCCGAGGTGCGGCTGCGCCGGGTGCCCGAGATCGCCGCCACCGGGCGGCCCGGCTCCCAGGAGCACGCCGCCGAGGCCGCGCGCATACCGGAGGCGACGCTGGAGGACCTCCAGTGGGCCGACGCCGTGCTGCTCGGGTCCCCGGTCCACTTCGGCCTGGCCGCACCGCAGTTGATGCAGTGGATCAACACCACCTCCCCGCTGTCGATCCGCGGCGAGCTGCTGGACAAGGCCGTCTCGGCCTTCGCCTCCGGCTCCGCCGAGCACGGCGGCCAGGTGACGACGATCCTCGCCCTGCACAACGCCATCTGCCACTGGGGCGCGGTCGTCGTCGCCACCGGGTCCGCCGACCCGGTGCTGTACGAGAAGAACAACGGCAACCCGTACGGCGCGAGCACCGTCGCGGGCAACCGGGCCGGCTTCATCCACGAGGAGAACGCCGGCGCCATCGCCTACCAGACCCGCCGCACCATCCATGTCGCCGCCGCGCTGAAGGCCGCCCGCTCGGCGGCTCCGGCCGCCGCCTGACCCGCGCGCACCACGCGAGGAGGGAGTATCCCCATGGCAGTCAGTGACCCGGCCCAGCTTCCCGCGACCTTCGTGGCCGCCTTCAACGCCAAGGACCTCACCGCCATCGACCGGCTCTTCGAGCCCGGGGCGGTGCGCGTGCTGCGGCCCGGCGAGGTGGTCACCGGCGACGGCCGCAGGCAGGCGACCAGCAGCTTCCTGGCGCTCGGCGTCCCGATCGACATCAGCCTGCGCCACAGCTACGTCTACGAGGACACGGCCCTGCTGATCGGTGACTTCGTCATCGACGGCACCCGGCCGGACGGTGAGCGCGTGCACATCGAGGGCACCGCCACCGACGTGGCCCGGCGCGGACCGGACGGACTGTGGCGCTACATCATCGACAACCCGCCGGGCATCGAGAAGAACGGTCAGTGAGACGGCCGTCCGCCCGTGCGCGGGCGGGCGAAGCGGGCGGACGGGCCGTGTCCAGGAGGCCACCCGGCAGCCCGGGGAGGCCACTTGACGGACTAATGGGTTCCGGTGGTCCCGCGCCCCCGCCCGCGCGAGGATGGGCGGTGCACGCCACGCAACGGCACCCAGGCACCCCACCAGACTAGGGAGCAGTACGGCCATGACCAATGTCGCCATCGTCTATTACTCGGCCACCGGGAACATCCACAAGCTGGCGGTCGCCGCGGCCGAGGCGGCGGAGAAGGCGGGGGCCGAGGTCCGGCTGCGCCGCGTCGCGGAGATCACCGAGGACCCGCTCGCGCCCAACTACGCCGAGTGGTCGCAGGCCAACCAGGAGCACGTCGCCACCAGCCGGAACGTGGCCACGGCCGCCATCGACGACCTGGACTGGGCGGACGCCGTGGTCTGGGGCACCCCGGGCCGCTACGGGCTGCTGGCCGGCCCGCTCAAGCACTTCATCGACCAGACCTTCGAACTGCACGCCCGGCGGGGCCTGATGAACAAGGCGATGTCCGCGTTCACCTCCACGGGCACCCAGCACGGGGGCCAGGAGTCCACGATCCTGTCGCTGAGCAACGTCTTCTACCACTGGGGCGCCGTCATCGTGCCGCCCGGCGTGACCGACGACATCCTGCTCACGCCGAGCAACGGCAACCCCTACGGCGTCAGCGCGACCTCCGGCCTGCAGGCCATCCCGGGCCATCTCGCGCAGAACGTCACCGACGACAACCTGGCCGCCGTCGGCTACCAGACGGTGCGCACCCTGAAGGTGGCCGAGGCCCTCAAGAAGGGGCTGGCGCAGAACTGACCGGCCGTGAGAAACGGTCGTGAAATGCGACCGTGAGAGGGGCCGGACCGCGCCGGAAGGCGTGGTCCGGCCCCTTTCGCGTTCGCGGGCCTCCTTCGCCCCCCCGCCGGGCCTCCCGCGCGTCCGTCCCGGGCTTTTCCCGGCATTCCCCGGGGCTTTCCGAATTACCGTATTCCGAGATGACGCATTCACCGGCCGCTCCTTTCCGCCGGTCCGCGCCCATGCGAACTTGTAGAGGGGAATTCCTGTTTCGTGTATCGGTTCTCGGAGGAAGAGTCCTGATGTATAAGGTTCCGAAAAGTAAGAAGTTCCTCTACCTCGGAGTGGTCTCCGAGCAGGCGGCGCAGAAGTACGGCAACACTCCGATCACGCTCGATCACGACATGGACGCCTTTCCCGAGGCGGGGCGCAGGTTCACCGTCGCGGAGTTCGCTTCACTCGTCGCCTCCACCGCCGACCGGCTGTGGGCGGCCGGGGTGCGTCCCAGCGAGCACGTGGCGGTCCACAAGACGTCGAGCTTCGACATCACCGTGCTGGCGTGTGCGGTGGCCCGGATAGGCGCCGTGCCGGCCATGCTCTCCCCGCACCTGGACGGGGAGAGCATCGGCAAGCTGCTGGAGCGGCTGGAGCGGCCCACCCTGCTCACCGACGAGGCCAAGCTGACCGGTTCGCTGGCCGGGCTGCCGCTGGGCGAGCTGACCGCGCGCGTGGTCACCGCGACCGGTTCCCACCCGGAGGCCGTCGCCCTGGCCGACCTCAGCGGGCCGGCGCGCCGGCCGGTACTGCTCGACCCCGACCAGCCCGCCCTGATGACGCACACCTCGGGGACCACCGGCGTACCCAAGCTCGTGGTGCACTCGGCCCGTTCGCTGGGCGCCCGGGGCAACTGGCAGGACAAGGTGGTGTCGTTCATCCGCAAGCGGGAGACCGTCGCCATGCACGTCTCCTACGTGCACTCGCGCATGTACCTGGGCCTCGCCGTGCTCCAGAGCCGCGGCATGCCGATGGTGTTCATGAACGACGCCAGCCCCGCCCACGTCGCCGACATCCTGGTCGAGCACCGTCCGGGCGTCCTGGAGACGCACCCCAACTCGTACCTGGAATGGGAGGAGATGCTGGACGACCCGCGCCGGCCGGTCTCCACCGTCAAGTACTTCAACAGCACCTTCGACGCCATCCACCCGAGCACCATGCACAAGTTCATGCACGCCTCGCAGCGTCGCAGCCCGGTGTTCCTCCAGGTGTACGGGCAGAGCGAGTGCGGCCCGCTGGCCGCCCGCACCTACCGGCGCCGCAACGCCCTCAAGGCCGACGGCCGCTGCCAGGGCTACCCCACGCCGTTCATGACCAAGTACCGCCTGGTCTCGCGCGGCGGGCAGAAGCCGACGAAGGAGAACCCGGGCTACATCGACGTCGTCACCGCGGGCCGCGCGCTGTCCTACTACGGGGAGCAGGAGCGCTTCGACAAGCAGGTCGTGGGGGAGTGGTGGCGCGGCGGTGACGTCGGCTACCGCACCAAGTGGGGCTGCCTGCACCTGCTGGACCGCGAGGTCGACGTCATCCCCGGCATCGACTCCACCCTGGAGGTCGAGGACGCGGTCCTGCACCGCCTGGACGAGCTGACCGAACTGGTCGTCGTGCCCGGCCCGGACAAGCGGCCGGTGCCGGTGGTGTGCACACGCGGGGACCTGCCGCTCGACCTGGAGCGCTGGCGGACCGCGGTCGCCGACCAGCCCGCGCTGGGCGACCCCGTCCAGCGCCGCCTGTCCGAGCTGCCGCGCACCGCCACCGCGAAGATCAAGCGCCTGGAGCTGGCCCGCCAGCTCGCACAGGAGCTCACCGGGGCGCAGCCCGCCGCCGAGGCCGTCGAGGAGGCCGCTCCCGCCGCCGAGGAGGCCCCCGCGACCGCCGGCCGCTGACCGCCCGTCACCCGGCCGCCCCGCGGCGGCCGGCCGCGCCGACGGTCCCGTCCCCCCACGGTCCTGCCGGACCCGCTCCCGAGCGGGTCCGGCAGACGTGTGTCGCATCGATTTTTTCGATACGACTTGGAAACCCGCATGCGGGTTTGTTCTTCTAGAGGAGAGGACGGACCGACCGACCGTGTGTGAAAGGGCCCAAGACATGCCGACTGACCGCATCCGTGTGGCTGTGATCCTTACGAGCGTACGCAAGGGCCGTTTCGGCCCCACGATCGCGAACTGGTTCGTCGGCACCGCCGGCCAGCGCGACGACATCGAGGTCGACCTCGTCGACCTCGCGGACTTCCCGCTCCCCACGGCCCTGACCGACGAGCCCTCGCCCGAGGTGGCCGAGCTGCTCGCCGCGTTCTCGGCGCGCCTGTCCCGCGCGGACGGTTTCGTCGTGGTGACCCCGGAGTACAACCACAGCTTCCCGGCCTCCCTCAAGGCGGCCCTGGACTGGACCCAGAACGAGTGGCACGCCAAGCCCGTCGCCTTCGTCGGCTACGGCGGCCTCGCCGGCGGTCTGCGCGCCGTCCAGCAGCTGCGCCACATCTTCAACGAACTGCACGCCGTCACGGTCCGCGACGCCATCAGCTTCCACGGCCCCTGGGCGCAGTTCGACGCGGAGGGCAACCTCACCGAGCCGGCCGACGCCGAGGCCGCGGCCAAGGTCCTGTGGGACAAGCTGACGTGGTGGGCCCTGGCCACCAAGGAGGCCAAGCGCCTGCGCCCGTACGACAACTGACCCACCCGCCCGTACCCGGGCCGCCCGCGCGCCGCACCCACCACCCCCCGGATGCCGGCCCGCCCGTGCCCACGACGCCCACCGTCCCGCGCCCCATCCCCGGCGCGGGCCGGCGGAAGACCCGACCACCCCGGACCGCGGACGCGCACACCCCCCGCGCGGCCCGCGAAGGACCTGACCGGCCCGCCCCTCACCTCCCCGGGCGCCCGGCAGGGGCCGGGGCGGCACCACCCGCGCCACGGGCACCGGCACACCGGACGAGGGCTCGTGCGCCGGAGTACGGCGGCGCGCGGCCCCGGCAGGACGGTGACGGTCCGCCGGGCCGCGAACGCCACACCCACGGCCGGACGGGCCACGCCAGAACGGCGAAGGCCCGCCCGGCCGCAGGCGTGTCACGGCTTCCCCGTCAGGACCTCCCTGTCAGCAGATCCTCGACCGAGGACGGGAGTTCCCGCCCGACCAGGGAGCGCAGCCCCGCGTAGGCGCCCGTGTCGCCGGCCAGGACGCCGCCGCGCACGGTACGCCCGTCCGCGGCGAACACCACCTTGGCGTACGTGCCGGTGCGCCGGTCCTCGCGCACGTACTCCACCGCCCCCGGCGTCCGCGCGTGCGCGTCGCCGAAGCCGGCCACCTCCACACCCAGCAGCTTGAGCTTCGCGGAGGCGTCCGCCCCGGCGAACGGGGCGTCCGCCGCGCCGAGCAACTGCCCGGCCACCGTCTCGGCCATCCGGAAACCGGGGGCCGCCAGCCCGTGACAGCGGCCCTCGACGGCCGCGCACTCCCCGACGGCCCACACCCGCTCGTCGGCGGTACGGCACCACGCGTCGACCAGGAAACCGCCGCGTTCGCCGCGCTCCAGGCCCATCGGTCCCGCCAGTTCGTCGCGCGGCCGCACCCCCGCGGCGAAGACGACGACGCCCGCCGCGAGGACCGTGCCCCCGGCCAGCTCGACCCGGTCCACCCGGCCGTCGGTCCCCGCGCCGACCGCGCGCAGCGCCGCGGCACAGTGGACCCGTACGCCGAGCCGGCCGAGCGCCCCGGCCAGGACCCGGCCGCCTCCCTCGTCGATCTGCTGCGCCATCAGCCACGGCGCCATCTCGACCACCTGCGGCCGCATCCCCAGCGACCGCAGACCGCCCGCCGCCTCCAGACCGAGCAGCCCGCCGCCGACCACCACCGCGTCCCGTCCGGGAACGGCCGCCGCGCGCAGGGCGGCGATGTCCTCGACCGTCCGGTACACGAAGCACCCGGGCAGGTCGTGCCCGGGTACCGGCGGCACGAACGGCCGCGAACCGGTCGCGAGCACCAGCGCGTCGTAGCCGATCTCGGTGCCGTCGTGACAGGTCACCGTCCGCGCCGCCCGGTCGACGCCCGTCACCGTCGTGGACAGCCGCAGCAGCAGCCGCCGGTCGGCCAGCACCTCCCGTCCGGTCAGGGCCAGATCGCCGGGTGCGGCGCCGTCGAGCAGCGAGGACAGCGCGACCCGGTCGTAGGCGGGCCGCGGCTCCTCACCGAGTACGACGACCCGCCACCGCTCCTCCCGGTCACGGCGCAGGACCTCCTCGACCAGCCGGCCCCCCACCATGCCGTGCCCCGCCACCACCAGTGTCCGTGCGTTCACCGTGTCCCTCCCTCGGCCGGGGCGGGGCCGGACACCGCCTCGCGGGCCAGGGCCGCGCACAGCTGTCGCACGACGGGGGCGCAGCTGCCGCACCCTGTCGTCGCCCGCGTCGCGCGGCCCAGCGCGCCCGTGTCTCGTGCCCCGGCCCGCCAGGCGTCCTTGAGCGCCTTCCTGGTGACGTTGTTGCAGTGGCAGACCACGGCGTCCTCCGGCGGCTCGCCCGCGCCCGCGTACGTCCCGTCCGCGCCCGTCAGCAGCGCCAGCAGATCGGACGGGACGGGGGCGTCACCGCCGTACAGCCGGCTCACGGCGGCCACCGCCCGCGCGGAGCCGATGACGAGGCCGTGCCGCAGACGCGCGCCGCGCAGGACCAGCCGGGCGTAACGGCCGCCCGCCGGGTCCCGCAGGGTGACCGTCTCGTCTCCGTCTTCGTCCCCGCCCGCGTCCGGTGGCAGGACCACGAGGTTCATGCCGGGCGTGCGCGGGCGCAGCACCTGGCGACCGTCGCGGTACAGCAGGTCCTTGCCGGTGAGGATCCGGGCCAGCGCGTCGGCCTGCTCCCAGGCCCCGAGCACGGTTGCCCCGGGCAGGTCCGCGCGCTGGGCGCAGTCGCCGAGGGCGTGCACGCGCGGATCGGCGCTTCGCAGCCGGGAGTCGACCACGACGCCCTCGCGCACCGGGAGACCGGCCGAGCGGGCCAGGCCGGTGTCCGGCACGCTGCCCGCGCACAGCAGTACCGTGCCGGCCGCCAGGACCCGGCCGTCGTCGAGAACCACCTTGCCCCGCGCGTACTCGGCTACCCGCACGCCCAGGTGCAGGGCGACGCCTCGGCTCCTCAGCCACTCGGCGAGGACCGCGCCACCGGCCGCGTCGAGGTGCCGGGACAGCGGACGGTCGCCGGGATGGACGAGCGCGACCTCGTGCCCGGCCCGCCGCAGCGCCGCCGCCGTCTCCACGCCGCGCAGACCGCCACCGAGCACGACGGCGGGCCCCTCGGACAGCGGACGGCAGTCGGCGGCGGTGCGCACCGTACGCACCCCCTCCGCGAGCCGGCCCGCGCCGTCGGTCAGCCCCGGCACCGGGGGTGTGCGGGGGCGTGCCCCGGTGGCCAGGACCAGGGTGTCGTAGCCGAACTCGCGGCCGTCGCCGGTGCGCACGGTGCGCGCCGCCCGGTCGACGCCGGTCACCCGTGTCCCGGTCAGTACCCGTACGTCGGACGGAAGTCCGGGAAGCGTCAGCCGCCCGGCGTCGAGGGTGCCGTCCAGTACCGAGCCGAGCAGGGCCCGGTTGTAGGGGGCGCGCGGCTCGGCGCCGACCACGGTCACCGCGCCTTCGTACCCGTACCGCCGAAGACGCTCGGCCAGCCGGTGCGCGGCCGGGCCGCCGCCCACGACGAGGACCCCGCTCACGGCCCCTCACCCACCGGTGTCACGCGCACCGCGCCGACCTTGAACTCGGGCATCCGGCTGCGCGGGTCGAGCGCGTCACCGGTGAACAGATTGGCGCGGGCGGCACCCGCGTAGTGGAACGGCACGAACACGGTGTCGGCCCGGATCGAGCGGGTCAGCCGCACCCGTACCCGGGCCGCCCCGTACGCCGAGGCGACCTCGGCGAGCGCGCCGTCGGTCAGCCCGTGGCGCCGGGCGGTCTCCGGGTGCACCTCGACGAACGCCTCCGGCGCGGCCTCGACCAGTTCGGCCACGCGCCGGGTCTGCGCGCCCGACTGGTACTGGGCCAGCACCCGGCCCGTCGTCCCGTACAGCGGGAACTCCTCGTCCGGCTCGCGGGCCGGCGGCCGGTGGTCGACCGCCGCGAACCGGGCCAGACCGTCCGGGTGCGCGAACCGGTCCAGGAACGGCCTCGGCGTCCCCGGGTGGTCGCCGCCGGCCCCGTCGCCCCCGGCCGGGCACGGCCAGTGCAGCGCCTCGCCGGCGTCCAGCCGCCCGTAGCTGATGCCCGAGTAGTCCGCGCGCCCGCCCGCGGAGGCGAGACGCAGTTCCTCGAAGACCTCCCGGGGCCGCACCGGGAACCCGGCCGCGGGCCGGCCGAGCCGCACGGCGAGATCCCCCAGTACCTCCAGGTCGGTACGCACCCCCGGCGGCGGACGCAGATGGGCGCGCCGCCGCAGCACCCTGCCCTCCAGGCTGGTGAGGGTGCCCTCCTCCTCGGCCCACTGGGCGACCGGCAGGACGACGTCCGCGAGCGCCGCCGTCTCCGAGGGCACGAAGTCCGCCACCACCAGCAGGTCCAGGGCGGCGAGCCGGTCACCGACCCGGTCGGCGCGGGGCGCCGAGACCACCGGGTTCGACCCGAACACCAGCAGCGCCCGCGGCCCCCGCGGCGTGCCCAGGGAGTCCAGCAGCTCGTACGCGCTGCGGCCGGGGCCGGGCAGCGTCCCGGGGTCCACGCCCCACACGGACGCCACATGCGCCCGCGCGGCCGGATCGGTCAGCGAACGGTAGCCGGGCAACTGGTCCGCCTTCTGGCCCATTTCGCGGCCACCCTGCCCGTTGCCCTGACCGGTCAGCGTCCCGAACCCGCTGCCCGCCCGGCCCGGCAGCCCCAGCGCCAGTGCCAGGTCGATGTAGGCGGCGACCGTGTCGGTGCCCTTGCTGTGCTGCTCCGCGCCCCGGCCGGTCAGGACGTGCGCGCGGCGCGCCCCGGCGAGCATGCGGACCGCCCGGCGCATGTCGTCCACCGGTACGCCCGTCACCTCCTCGACGCGCTCCGGCCACCAGGCGACACAACTCGCCCAGGCCGTCTCGAAGCCGGTGGTGCGCGTGTCGACGTACTCCTTGTCGACCAGCCCTTCGGTGACCGCCAGGTGCAACAGGCCCAGCGCCAGGGCGAGATCGGAGCCGGGGACGGGTTGCAGGTGCAGCGCGGCGCGCTCCGCGGTCCGGGTGCGGCGCGGGTCGACGACCACGAGCCGGGCGCCCTCCAGGTGCCGCATCAGCGGCGGCATCGTCTCCGCCGGGTTCGCCCCCGCCAGCAGCACCACACCGGAGTCGTCCAGATCGGTGACCGGGAAGGGCAGGCCCCGGTCGAGACCGAAGGCGGCCTGGGCCGCGACGGCGGCCGAGGACATGCAGAACCGGCCGTTGTAGTCGATCTGGCTCGTGCCCAGGGCCACCCGGGCGAACTTGCCGAGCGTGTACGCCTTCTCGTTGGTCAGCCCGCCCCCGCCGAACACCGCGACGGAGTCGGCGCCGTGGCTCTCCCGCAGCGCCCGCAGCCGTCCGGCCACCAGCCCGAGCGCGGCGTCCCAGGTGGCCGGCGCGAGCACGCCGTCCGCCCCGCGCACCAGCGGGGTGAGCAGCCGCCCCGGCGTGTCGAGCAGGGCGGGCGCGGTCCACCCCTTCTGGCACAGGCCGCCCCGGTTGACGGGGAAGTCCGGCGTGGGACGCACCTCCACCGCGCCCGGACCGCCCGACAGCCGCGTCGAGCACTGCAACGCGCAGTACGGGCAGTGGGTCGTCGTCCCCGCCCCGGCCGGCGGCCCCGCGTCGTCAGCCGACACGGGAGGACCTCACCCGGACCGGCTCGGGCACGACGGCGGCCGTGCGCTCACCGCGCAGGTACACCAGGCCGATGACCACCGCGCACAGCGCGTAGAACCCGAGGAACGCGTAGAACGCCGGCTCGCCGGAGCCCAGTTCGCCGTAGGAGGTGCGGAAGGCCAGGTTGATGGCGACCCCGCCGAGCGCGCCCGCCGCCCCGGCGATGCCGATGACCGCCCCCGACACCCGGCGGGCGCGGGCGAAGGCCGCCGAGGCGTCGTGGCCGGAGGTGACGGCGCTCTCCGCCTGCCGGGCGAAGACCGCGGGGATCATCTTGTACGTCGAGCCGTTGCCGGCGCCGCTCATCACGAACAGCACCGTGAACCCGGTCACGAACAGCGGGAACGACCCGCTCCGGGTGGCCGCGAGCAGGACGAGGATGCCCGCCGCCATCCCCGCGAAGGCCCACAGCGTCACCCGCGCACCTCCCCACCGGTCGGCGATCCTGCCGCCGAGCGGACGGGCCACGGAGCCGAGCAGGGGCCCGAGGAAGGTGAACGAGGCGGCCTCGAAGGGGGTAGAGGAGAACTGGCTCTGCAGCACCAGCCCGAACGCGAACCCGAAGCCGATGAAGGAGCCGAAGGTCCCGACGTACAGCAGCGAGATCCACCACGTGTGCGGTTCGGCCGCGGCCTGCCGCTGGGCGCCGCGCTCGGCGCGCACCACGGACACGTTGTCCATGCGCAGCGCGGCCAGCACCGACACCAGGGCGATCAACGGCAGATAGCAGGCGGCGACGTACGCGGGGTGGGTGTCCCCGAAGACGGAGATCACCAGCAGGCCGAGCAACTGCACGGCGGCGACGCCCAGGTTGCCCCCGCCCGCGTTCAGGCCCAGGGCCCAGCCCTGCTGGCGCTGCGGGTAGAAGGCGGTGATGTTCGTCATCGAGGAGGCGAAGTTGCCGCCGCCCGCCCCGGCCAGCGCGCCGATCACCAGGAACACCCACAGCGGGGTGCCGGGTCGCTGCACGAAGTACACCGTCAGCCCGGTCGGCACCAGCAGGACAAGCGAGGCGAACACGGTCCAGTTGCGGCCCCCGAACCGGGTCACCGCGCTGCTGTAGGGCAGCCGCAGCACCGCGCCGACCAGGGTGGGCACCACCACCAGCAGGAACTTGTCGTCCGGGGCGAAGTCCAGGCCGATGCCCGGCGACATGAACAGCACGAGCACCGACCACATGCTCCACACCGAGAAACCGATGTGCTCGGAGGCCACCGACAGGACCAGATTGCGACGGGCGACGCGCCGGCCGCCCCGCTCCCACTGCCGCTCGTCCTCGGGGTCCCAGTTCTCGATCCACCGCCCTCGGGCGGCTCCTGAACGGGTCATGTTCTCCTCGGCTTTCCAGTACGTCGAGCCGTGGCCCGCAGGACCGGGCCACGGCTGGGGGAGTCGTCGGGGGTCAGGACTTCAGGGCCTCGTCCACCAGGAGGGCCGCGGCGCCGGTGTAACCGGCCGGATCGCACAGGCTTGCCAGCTCGTCCGCGATCCGCGGCGGCAGCCCCGGCAGGGCGCCGAGCACCTCGGCCAGCGGACGGCCCGAGGCGTCGGCCTCCTGCGCGGCCTCGGTCAGCAGTGCGCGGGCAGGGGCCTTGCCGAGTACCGGGGCGAGCCGCGCGGCCACCCGTTCCGACACCACCTGACTGCCCGTCATGTCCAGGTTCGAGCGCATCCGTTCCGGCCTGACCTCGAGCCCTTCGGCGAGTTCCGCCGCCGCGTGGGCCGCGCCGCCCGACAGCCGCAGACACTCGCGCAGCAACTGCCACTCCGCGTGCCAGGCCCCGGCGGAACGCTCGTCCTCGCTCATCAGGCACTGGGTGAGGGCGCCGGCGAGCGCGGGCACCTGGAGGGCCGCGCTCCGTACCAGGGTGGCGAGCACCGGGTTGCGCTTGTGCGGCATGGCCGAGGAGCCGCCGCGGCCCGGCCCCCCGGGTTCGGCGACCTCGCCGACCTCGGTCCGGGCGAGCGACTGCACGTCGAGCGCGATCTTGCCGAGCGCCCCCGCCGTGAAGGCGAGCGCCGCCGCGAGGTCGGCGACGGGCGTGCGCAGCGCGTGCCAGGGCAGCACCGGGCGGGCCAGGCCCGTCTCGGCCGCGTAGGCGTCGGTCAGCCGGCCGGCGTACCCCTCGGGGCCGGGACCCTCCCCGACCCCCTCGACGGCCGCGTACTCCAGGTACCCGGCCAGCGTGCCGGCCGCTCCGCCCAGGGAGACGGGCAGTCCGCCCTCGTGGACCCGGGCCAGCCGCGCCTCGGCGTCCAGGACCAGCGCCCGCCAGCCCGCCGCCTTCAGCCCGAAGGTCGTCGGGACCGCGTGCAGGGACAGCGTGCGGGCGACGGCGAGCGTGTCCCGGTGCCGTACGGCGAGGACGGCCAGCGCCCGCGCCGTACGGAGGAGGTCGGCCCTCACAAGGGCGAGCGCCCGGCCGGCCACCAGCATGGCGCCCGTGTCCAGGACGTCCTGGCTCGTGGACCCCCGGTGCACGTACTCCGCGGCCCGCGGGTCCTCCTCGGCCACCACCGCGGTGAACGCCTTCACCAGCCCCACCACCGGGTTGGCGGTCTCCCGGGCGGCGAGCGCCAGGGCCCGCAGGTCGAGCCGGTCGGCCTCGGCCGCGCGGGAGATGACCGCCGCGGCCTCCTTCGGCACAGTCCCCAGGGACGCCTGCGCCCGCGCCAGGGCGGCCTCGGCGTCGAGCATGGCCTGTAGCCACGCCCGGTCGCCGGTGGCCGCCTCCACGGGCGTACCGGCCCGCACCGGTGACAGCAGTCCCGCGTCCGCGAAGGGGGCGTGGGACCAGATCACACGATCACCCCGGACAGATCGTTGTCCGCGTCCACCGGGCGGACCCCGTCGGGCACCTGGGCCACCGGGGGCAGCGCCAGCACGGTGCGCGCGATGGCGTCCGAGTCGCCGAGGGTCACCGAGTCCACCCCGGGCCGGATACCGGCCGCGGTCACCCAGTGCACCGACTCGGTGGGCACCCCGTAAGCGAACCGCCTCGGGTGCGCCCGGCCGCGGCCGTCGAGCAGCCGGTAGGGGCGTTCGGTGACGGCCAGTCCGCCCGTCTCGTACCCGGCGCCGCCCGCGCCCGCGATCCGGTACGGCGCCGCCTGGTCGGTGTCGAGCAGGTGCCGCAGCAGCGGGTCGTCGGTGCGGCGCAGGTCGGGCTCGGGCAGCCGGGCCTCGACGAGGGCGGTGGCCCGCACCGGCTCGCCGGGCACCGTCGCCGAGTGCGCCACGTACGTCTGCGCCGTGGTGTCGATCCTGACCTGCGTGCCCGGTCCGGTCACGGTCAGCACACCCGCCTCGATCAGGGCGACCATCTCCTCGATCCGGGAGGCCGGCGGGCCGATCGACAGGAACGCGTTGAGCGGCGTGTACCAGCCCTCCAGGTCGTCGCGGTGCGAGGCGCCCTCCAGACCGCCGTGGTCGACGGCGAGCCGGATCTCGTTGCGCAGATCGCGCAGCACGTCCAGCGCGGCCTTCAGCGGACCGCTGACATTGCCCCGGCGGGACTCGGCGACGTCCTGACGCAGGTAGTCGAGCAGCCAGGCCGTGAAGTCCGCGCGGTCGGTGAAGACCCGGTCGCCGTACGGGCGGGACAGGCGCTCCCAGTCCCAGCGCTCCTCGACCCGCACACCGTAGCCGTCGAGCAGCTCCGCCGCGTCGCCGTCCGCCGCCAGGAAGCGGCCGGCCAGCTCCTCGCCGCGCTCGCTCTCGCCCCGCGCGGTCAGCAGCGCCCGGTAGTAGACGCTCTCCACCTCACGGGAGATCAGCGGCCACAGGTCGGCGCCGAAGTTGACCGGTCGGCCGGCGGCGGAACGCTCCCGCAGGGTCGCGATGTACTCGGCCGTCAGCAGCCGCGGGAAGTAGCGGCCGGTGGAGCCCTTCTCGTTCTCGCCGCGCGCGTGGTAGGGGATGCCGCGCCGGGAGAAGGCGAACAGCTTCGGCTCGCTGCCCGAGCGCCGGTAGACGAGCCGGTCCTCGACCCGCTCGAACCGGCCGCCGCGACCCAGCGTGAACAGCGCCATGTGGTCGAAGAAGTTCAGGCCCAGGCCGCGCAGCAGCACGTTGTGGCCCGGCTCGATCGCGCTGAGGTCGAGGTCGGCCGGGTTGGCCGGGGCGACGTACGTGAGGTGGTGGATGCGCGAGAGGCTCGCGGTACGCGCCTCGCGCGCCGACAGCCGCGCCGGGACGTGTCCCTGCGCCATGATGATGGCGTCCAGGTCGTGGAGGCGCGTGCCGTTCTCCAGGCGGATACCCTGCGGGCCGCCGGGCACCCCGTGGGTGTCGGCCGCGGCGACCGCACGCGAGCGGTGCACCAGGACCTCGACGTGGTCGGGCGCCGACGCGGTGATGCGCTCGAAGCAGTCCTTCAGGTAGCGGCCGTAGAAGGCGCGCGTGGGGTAGGAGTCGGGGCCCAGCCGCTTCGCCTCGGTCAGCACGGCGGTGTCCAACTGCTCCGGGTCGCCCAGCAGGGCCAGGGACTGCGACCACTCGTACAGGCTCGGGCCCGGCTCGATCGGGCCCTCGATGGCGGCGCTGTCGTCGGTGAAGACGGTGATCTGCGAGGCCACGGTGTTCATCAGCAGGTGCTGCGACTGCTCGGGGCGCCACACGGTGCCCGCGCCCGGTGCCGAGGGGTCGATCACGTGCACCGTGACCTTGCTGTGGGCGGGGGCGCGGCGCTCGTTGGCCAGCAGCCGCTCCAGTACCGACAGCCCGCGGGGGCCGGCACCGATGATGCAGACCTCAAGGGTCCTGTTCATTGCGGAGACTCCGTTTCTGGGCAGGGGGGACCGGCGGCCGGGCCGGGAACCGGCCGCCGGACCCCCCTGAGGGGAGGGGAGACGTGCGGTGAGGTGAGGGACCGCGGCCGGCGCGAGGGGCGGGCCGCCGTGCGTCAGTCGGTGGGCGCGGCCGCGATCAGACGGGCCAGCTCCAGGCGCTTGATCTTCGTGGTGGCGGTCTGGGGCAGGTCCTGGAGCCGCCACTGGACGGGCGCGCCGAGGGCCGGCAGGTCCACCACGGCCGTCTTCCAGGCCATCTCGTCCAGCGGGGTGTCGTCCTGCGTGCACACCACCGGCACCGCGCGGCCGTCGGGGCCGGGGATGATGATGACCTCGACCAGTTCGGGCAGCCGGGTGAACAGCTTGTCCTCGATCGCCAGGGTGGACTGGACCCCGGGGATCTCGTCGACCTCGCGGTCCAGCAGGTGCAGGCAGCCGAACCGGGTCCGGTAGCCGAGGTCGCCCATGCGCCACCAGCCGTCGTTGACCTGCTTCTGCCAGCGCTGGTGCTCGTCCAGATAGGTGACGATGCGGCCGTCGCTGCGCACCTCGATGAAGCCCGGGTTCTCCTTGGAGACGGGGGAGCCGTTGCGGCTGACGACCCGTACCCCGGTCATGCCGGGGAAGGGCACGCCGACGCAGCGGCCGTTGAAGTCGGCGCCGTCCTTGAGCGAGTAGGTACGCGCCGCGATCGGGCCGACCTCGCTCTGGCCGTAGGCCTGGGCGAACCGCCGGCCCTTGCGGCGCGAGCCCTTGAGGAGGGTGTGGACGGTGCGCGGGTGGATGGCGTCGAAGGTGCTGGAGAAGTACTTCACGTTGGCCAGCGGCCCGCGCGGGTCGTCGGCCAGCACCTCCCAGCGCAGGAAGGTGTTGGGGTGGGCCTCGATGAAGCCCGGCGGCACCTGCGCGAACAGGTCGCCCACCGTCTGCGGGTCGTCGTCCCGCAGGATGATCAGCGGATGCCCCTGGAGGATCGAGATGGGCATCGCCGTGAACATCCGCGAGTGCACGAACGACACGTGCACCGCGATGGGTTCGCTGCGCCGCACCGCGCTCTTCACGACGGTGGCCTGCGGGCGGTAGCGGGCCTGGAAGCTCATGCCGGTGTGCACGGCCAGCTTCGGGGTGCCGGTGGTGCCGGAGGTGTGGGTGATGAGGGTGGGGTGGTCGATGGGCATCGCCACCGCGGGCACCCGCTCCACGCCGGCCAGCGAGGCGAAGGAGGTGGCCCCCTCGTGCTCGCCGGAGGCCAGGAGCACCTCGCGGGAGAGGTCGAAGACCTCGGCGGGCAGGTGGTGGTCGAGCTTGTCCTGATCGGTGACCAGGAACGGCCGGCCGACCCTGCGCAGCAGCTCGGCGACGGTCTCGCCGTCGAGCTTCGGGGAGAGCAGGACCGGGATGGCGCCGGTGCGGGCGATGGCACAGGCGAGGAGGGAGATGTCGAAGCCGTCGCTCTTGTGAACCACGACGTGGTCGCCGGGGCGGACCTTGACCGACCACAGCCTGGAGGCGAAGTCGTCCACGAGATCGGCCAGTTCGGTCAGGGTCGCGCGCCGGCCGAGGTCCGGGGCGATGTCGAGGTCGTGGTCGAGGATCACGAAGTTCGCCGGGTGCCTGGCGGCCGCCCGGTCGAAAAGCGTGCCGAGCCGAATTCCCTTGCTTCCTATTCGCTGGAGAAACATGTAACCGATCTCTCGTCCATGGCTGCGGAATCCTGGGGGAGGTGCCTGGGGGTGCGGTGGTGCGGGGACTTCACGGGCTGGCGCGGCGGGCGGGCGGCCCGCGGGCCCCGGCTCAGTCGTTCTCGACGACGTCCTTGATGCGGGCCAGCGTGTCGTCGAGATCCTGTCCGAGCTTGGTCGTCCAGTCCTGGACGAAGCGCTTGCGCGCGTCCTCGTCGAGGTCCTCGACGATCTTGTGGATACCGGCGGTGGCCTTGCCCATCCGGAAGTGGTGGATGAGCCAGGAGGTGCCGTCGCCCGCGTCCTCGATGTCGAAGCCCCAGATCGACTCCTGGTCCTCCTGGGCGTGCGTGAGCATCATCCAGCGGAAGGTGCTGCCGGGATCGGCCGCCACCACGCGGGCCTCGGTGTACCAGGTGCCGCGCACCAGCGGGGCCCAGCCGACGACGTCCTCGCTGCGCAGGTTCTCCCCCCGGAAGACCGAGCCGACGGCCGAGGGCTCGCCCGCGATCCACTCGCCGCCCATGCACTCCGGGCTCCACTCCTTGCTGCGGGCCAGGTCGCTGACCACGGAGTAGATCTTCGCCGGGGACGCCGAGACGCGAATGCGGGCATCGAGTTCGAAGAGCGGGGAATTGTCGATGATGGTTCCTGTGTTCGCTGTCATGGCGGCAATACTGCCGACGCGCCAGGAAGCCGGGCAATCAAGCCGTTCGGGGTACGTCAAGTTCAATTTCCGCCCCGCGTAAGGAAGTTGGCGGAGGTATTCCAGAGGGGAGCGCGACGGTCGCGGAAAGTCGTGAGGGCACCGCGATACGGCGATCGCGGTGCCCTCGGCGGTGGTGGACGGGGCCCGGGAGGTGGTGACCGGGAAGCGGCGGCGGCTTCGGCCGCGGCGACCGGCGAGGCGGAGTCCTCCGCCGCGGTGACCGGGGAGGCGGGCGCGCGCTCAGTCGCGCACGCGCAGCACGAGCTTGCCGCTCACCTTGCCCTCCTCCAGCCGGCGGTGCGCCTCGCCCGCCTCGCTCAGCGGCAGTACCTCGGTGGCGCGGGGACGCAGCCGACCCGATGCGAGCAGCCCGTTGATGCCCCGGGCCACGTCGGCGAGCTGCGCGGTGTCCGCGTGCGAGATCGCGAACCCGCGCACCGAGCGGTCCCGCAGGTACAGGGCGCCGACGGGCAGTACGGGACGGGTGCGCAGACCGGCCAGCACCACGAGCCGTCCCCGGCCGGCCAGCAGGTCCACCGCGGTCTCCAGGTCGTTGCGGCCCGCGGTGTCCACGTGGACGTCCACCCCCTGCGGGGCGGCCGCGCGGATCTGTCCGGCGACGTCCTTCGAGCGGTAGTCCACGACGTGGTCGGCGCCGAGGCCGCGGACGTACTCCGCGTCCCGGGCGGAGGCGACGGCGATCACCCGGGCACCGGCCCGGGAGGCCATGACCACCAGGGCGCTGCCCACGTTGCCGCCCGCGCCGAGCACGGCGACCGTCTCGCCCGCCCGCAGACAGCCGTGCGTGAACAGCGCGAGGTGCGCGGTCGCGGCGGGGTGGGCGAGCGCCACCGCCTCGGCCGGGGCGACACCCGCGGGCAGGTGGTAGAGCCGGTCCACGGGGACGACCGCCTGTTCGGCGGCGGCGCCCTGGCGGCCGTCGTGGCCGAGGCTGTTGCACCAGACCCGGTCGCCGACGCGGAAACCGGTGGCGGCGGCACCGGCCGCGGCCACCGTCCCGACCAGATCACGGCCGATGACGAAGGGGAACTCGACGGGGGTGCGCCAGGCGCCCGACCGCACGAAGGTGTCGACATGGTTGACGGCGCTCACCTCGATGTCGACCAGCACGTCGTGCGGGCCTGGCTCGGGTGGCGGCAGCTCCCCGTACCGGATGAGGTCGGGAGAGCCGAGCTGGGTGATGTAAGCGGCACGCATGGTCGTCGAGTCTGGCACCCGCCGGGCCGTACGGCCGGATCGGCGGCGAACGCGGGCCCCGATACGTCAGGTCGGCCCGCCCGTGTGTCAACTCGGGCCGCGCACCGGCGCCTCGGGCCACGAGTCCGTCACCTCCGGCCCGCGTACGGGCCGTGTCGGCATACGCTGCCGTCCATGTCCCACACGCCCACCGAGGCCGCCACCACGACCGGCACCGCGCGGACCGAGCCGACGCGCGCCGCCACCACCGAGCAGACCGGGACCGCGCACGCCGGTCCGGCCTCCGCCGGGAGCGGGCCGGCCGCGACCGCGTCCACCGGGAGCGAGCCGGTCGGCCTCACGACGACCGACGTACCGCCCGGCGACCGCCGCATGTCCGCCCACGTGCGCCCGCTGATACGCGCCCTGCGGCCCGCGCTCACCGACGCGGAGTTCGACCGGTTCGCCGCCGAGGCGCACGCGCAGGGCCTGGTGTTCACCGCCGTCCACGACGAGCACGGGCACTGCCTGGCCGTGGCCACCCACCGCGTCCTGGCCACCAGCCGCGGCCGGGTCCTCTTCGTCGACGATCTGGTCACCGACCCCGCTCGTCGCTCCGGCGGGGTCGGCGCCCGGCTGCTCGCCCACCTCACCGAACGGGCGCGGGCCGCGCACTGCCACCGGGTGGAACTCGACTCCGGCGTCACCAACCAGGCCGCGCACCGCTTCTACCACGCCCGCCGGATGGGCGTCACGGCCCTGCACTTCGCCCTGGACGTCACCGGCGACTGAACGTCGCCCGGCCCGCCTTGGCCGAGCCTTGACCAGTCCTCGACCAGCCGCGTCGATCTTGAGGAACGACCCACCGCGCGTCGGCCGTTCGCCGCGCCCGCGCGGTCCGGCACGACGAGGAAGCGGAAACGACCTCATATGACCGACACGCACACCGCCCCGCCCGCCGAGAGCCTCGCCGCGCTCACGGACAGCCTGGCCGGGGACCTCACCGACGGCACCTGGCGGCCCGTCCCCCTCGAACGCCGGCTCGCGCGGCTCCTGCTCGTCGGGGCGGCGGGGGACGGCGAACTGACCGCGGAGCGAATCCGCGCCGTGGCCTGGGAGGGACACGTCGCCCTGACCCAGGTCGGCGAGGGCCGTCTGGCGAGGCTGCTCACGCGGCTGCTCGCCGAGGCCCGGGAACCCGCGACCGGGGAGGCCCCGCCCGGGAACGCCGCCCGCGCCCTGCTCGAACGCCTCGCGGAGGAAGGACCCGACGACCGTGTCCGCAGCTGAGCGCATCCCCGTCGATCTCTGGTTCGACCCCGTCTGCCCGTGGGCGTGGATGACGTCCCGCTGGCTGCTGGAGGTCGCCGAGGTCCGTCGCCTCGACATCCGCTGGCACGTCATGAGCCTGGCGGTGCTGAACGAGGGCCGCGAGGACCTGCCCGAGCGCTACCGGCGCCTGCTCACCGAGGGGTGGGCACCGGTGCGCCTGGTCGTCGCCGCGCGGCACAAGTACGGCGAGGACGTCGTCGGACCGCTCTACACCGCGCTGGGCGAGCGCATCCACCGCCAGGGGCTCGGGCCGGGCCGCGAGGCCCTCGCCGGGGCGCTCGCGGAGGCCGGGCTGCCCGGGGACCTGCTCGACGAGACAGGTCAGGACACCTGGGACGACGCGGTGCGCGCCAGTCACCAGGAGGGCATCGACCTCGTCGGTGAGCAGGTCGGCACCCCGGTGCTCGCGCTGCCGGGGCCCGAGGGCGACCGCAGGGCCTTCTTCGGCCCCGTCGTCACCCCGGCGCCCAAGGGCGAAGCGGCCACGAGGCTGTGGGACGGCCTGTTGCTTCTGGCCGCCACGCCGGGCTTCCACGAGCTCAAGCGGACCCGCACACAGGGCCCGGTCTTCGACTGACCTCGATTCCTCCCGGCCCGCGCCGCCCCGACCCCGTACTGGACGGCGCGGGCCACCCCGACGCACCCCGGCCTCCACAACCGGGGCACGCGCTCAGGGCCGGCGGGGGTGCGCTCTCCCGCCGCCGGCCGCCCTGTTCAGCCCGCGACCGCCGCCGGGGCCGTCGCGGGCTCGTCTCCTGCCGGCTGCCGCGCGGGCGCCCGCGGGGCCGGGACGCGCAGGGCGATCAGGCCGAGCACGGCGAAGAACAGGGCCCAGCCCGTCCAGCCCGCCCAGGCCCAGTCCACCCCCGCGCCGATGAGCGAGGGGCCCACCACCGTCGTCACGGCGAACCCCATGTTGAAGGCCGCGAGATGGCCGGTCTCCTGCCCCTTCGGGATGTGCAGCAGCGCCGCCCCGGTGCAGCCGGCGACGATCAGCAGTTCGCCCAGCGACAGCAGGACCGCCGCCGCGACCACGACCGCGAGGTCCGGCCATCCGCCGCCCAGCGCCGTCAGCGGAACGGCCGCCGCGCCCAGAGCAGCCAGCAGCCCGCCCCGGAACATCAGCGTCCGCGCTCTGGGCATCAGCTCCGAGCCCCGGCTCAGGCGCACCTGGAGCGCCACCACCAGCACCGTGTTCAGCAACTGGACCACGGTCACGCTCCACGTGGGAGCCTGCGTGTGCTGCACGATCCACAGCGGCATCCCGATCCCGAGCAGCAGCGCCGACAGCGTGAACGCCCCGTACAGGGCGGTGACGGAGAGGAAGGCCCGGTTGCGCAGGATGCCGGCCCGCCGGGGGCCCGCCTTCCCCGCCGGGGCCACCGCGTCGGCGGGGAAACCGCGGCAGATCACCGCGCAGCACAGGAACAGCACCGCCGAGGCCAGCAGCACCGAGCGGTACGCCCACCCCTCCCCGCTCGCGATCGCGGCGCCCGCGGGCACCGCGCCGGCCGCCAACCCGGCGTTGCGCAGGGTCCGCATCCGGGCCAGGGCGCCCACGGCCCGTCCGTCCGGTACCCGGCTGATCAGTCCCGACTCGATCAGCGGGCCGATGCCCCGGCTGAGCAGCCCGGCGACCGCGGCGGCCAGCAGCGCCTGCCCGAAGGACCCGACGGCCGACAAGCCCAGGAAGGCGGCGCAGCGGACCGCGAACAGCACGGTCAGCACGGTGCGCACCCCGTACCGTTCGGCGGCCCGCGCGATGGGCATCGCACCCAGCAGCGAGGTCACCCCCGAGGTGCCGAGCACCACGCCGACCTGATGGTTGGAGAGCCCGGCCGCCTGGTCGAGGAAGAGCACCGACAGCGAGAGGTACATGCCGAGCCCGACCGCGTCGGAGAGCCCCACCGCGTAGAACCGGCGGCCCGGCCCGGTCACCGGTGCCGCGGGCGGGGCGGCGGCGTCAGTCACGGTCCGCTCCTGTCGGCGCGTCGAAGCCCGGCACCAGCCGGATGTCCAGGGCCTGTTCCACCCGCCGGGTGACCGCACGGGCCGTGCCGACGTCCGAGGCCCGCACCAGGAAGCTGGCCAGGTGCAGGGTGCCCTGCCTGCTCACCCGCTGCCCCGGCGCGAACCTCGGTGAGACGTAGACGAGTTCGGGGAAGGCGCGCAGCACCTGCTCGACGGGTGTCTGCCCGGCCACCCGCCACACCCCCTGCGGGATCGGCAGGAAACGCAGCAGGGCGACGCCGCTGAACTCCGGCAGCGCGGACGGCCGCAGCCCGAGTGCGGCACGGCCGATCTGGGCGGCGTAGTCGTAACCGGCGGCGGCCTTGAACATCACCGGCAGCGGACCGCCCGCCCGCGCGTTGACCTCGATGATCTTCGGCCCGTCCGCGGTCAGCGCCACCTCGGTGTGCACCGCGCCCGAGGTCAGCCCGATCGCCCGGATCGCCCGGTCGGCGGCCTCGGTCACGGCGGCCGCCGTCGCGGGGGCCAGCCGGCTGGGCAGGGCCACACCCTCCTCGGCGTAACCGTGCTCCAGGGGAAGCCGGTCGGAGAGCGCCAGGTGGTGTGCCGTCCCGGACACCAGCAGGGACTCCACGCTGCAGTAGGAGGCGTATCCGCTGTCGCCGTCCGCCTCCAGCTCCATCCGCTCCTCCAGCAGATACGCCTCGTCGTACTGGAGGAAGGGGGTCTTCTCGGCCCGCGCCGCCGTGAAGGCGCGGATCAGTTCGGCGTACGTCGACACCAGCCGGACGCTCTGGCTGCCCGCGCCCAGCGAGGGCTTGAACACTCCGGGCAGCCCCACCCGGGCCGCCGCCGCCGGCAGGTCCCGCTCGCTGGTGATCACCTCGAAGTCGGGGGAGGGGACGCCGTGTTCGGCGAAGACCAGACGCTGACGCGCCTTGGACTGGGCGACGGCCACCGCCTCGGGCGAGTTGCCCGGCAGGCCCAGCGCGGCGGCGATCTCCGCCTGCGGACGCAACAGCAGCTCGGAGTAGGTCACCACGCCGTCCAGCGGCAGCCGCTCGTGCAGGGCGGCCGCGACCTCGACGGCGGCCCCCAGGTCGGCGGCCTCCAGGAACTCACCGCGCAGACCGCGCTTCTGCCACGCGGCCCGCAGGAGGTCCGGAGGCCGCCAGGCGGAGACGTACACGACGCTGACCGTGTCGGTCAGCGTGGACAGCGAGGCGAGGGCCTCGTCGGGGGCGTGGCCGCCGATCCCGGCGAGAAGCAGCAGGTGGGAGGAGACCATGGGAGGACCTTTCCGGAAGGAGGACGACGGAAGGAGGACGACGGAAGCGGGACAGGGGCGCGGGGCCGGCGGACGCGGGTCGGGCGGAGCGGCGGCGGCCCGACGGGGCGCGGGTCACGGGGTGCCCCGGGAGCGGGTGGGGAAGGACATGAGTTCGGCGCTCAGATCGGCCAGCCGCCGGTCGAGGAAGTCCAGGGCCGGGCCGGGCACCAGATCCGCGGCGGTGGTGGCGACGTGGGTGGGCGCGGCCCATCCGCCCAGCGCCCGCACCACGGTGCGCAACTGGTCGCAGGCCGTGCCAGCGCCGCGCGGACCGCCGCCCGCGGCGATCAGCCCGACCGGGCGCCCGGCCAGCGCGTCCCCCTTGAGATGGTCCAGGGCGTTCTTCAGCAGCGCGCTGTAGGAACCGTGGTAGACGGGGGTGGCCAGGACCGCCGCGTCGGCGCGCGCGGCAAGGGACCGCAGCAGCGCCGTCTGACTGCCGGGCGGCGGGTCCTCGTACTCCTGGAGCCGGTGCGGCTCGGGGAACTCCACCGCCAGGTCGACCAGTTCGAAGCGCGCCCCGAGGGCGCCGAGTCGCTCCCCGGCCCGCAGCAGGATCTCCCGGGTCACCGAGTCCTTGCCCGCGCTGCCGAGAAAGCCGAGCACCCTCACCGCGCCTCCCCGTCCGCCGGGCCCGTCACGATCCGCACCTCGCGCTCGGCGCGGTCCACCAGCGCCGAGACCTCCCCGGGCGCCTCGTGGACGAAGACGTGCGTGCTGACCCCCGTACCGGAGAACGTCGAGGCGGGGACGAGGTCACCGACCCGGGCCCGCACCGTGCGGGTGTACGCGAGCGGCGCCACCGACGCGTCGTCGTACTCCAGCAGCCGCCCGCCCCCGCAGTAGTGGACGGTCCACCCCGCGTACGGGCCGACCGGTTCGCGGCGGCCCGTGAGGGGGTTCTCGCCCGCGTCGGCGAGGATCTTCGCGTGCCGCAGGTCCACGCCCTCCGTGGCCCGGAACGCGTCGACGACCCCGCCGCCGCCGGGCCGGGCCGCCACCTCGCAGAACGTCAGCTCCCCCTCGGTGAGGAAGGCCTCCAGGTGCAGCACCCCGGAACGCAGCCGCCAGGCGTCCACGACCCGCCCCAGCAGCCGCCCGGCCGCCGCGCGCACCACGGGGTCGGCCACGGTCGCCGAGGACAGCGGCCGGCCGCGCCGCAGCGCCATGGTGTCGCGGACGTAGGCCGAGACGTGCCACACCGGTTCGCCCCCGTGCACGACGGCGTCGATGTGGCACATCGGGGCGTCGACGAACTCCTCGCACAGGTACGCGCCGGGGACGAACTCCTCGCGCAGCCAGCGCTCCACGTCCTGCCGCGCGGACAGGACCGCCACCCCCTGGGAGCCGGACGCGGCCCGCGGCTTGACGACCACCCGGCCGTGCCGGCGGAAGGCGGCCGTCACGTCGTCGGCGCTCTGCGCGAGGAGCCCGGCGGCGTGGCGGATGCCCGCGCGGTGGGCGAGACGCTTCATCACGGCCTTGTCGACGAAACGCCGCACCTCCTGCGGGCCCTCACCGGGCGTGCCCAGCGCGCGCCGCAGCCGGGCCGCGGGCTCCAGCAGCCGCTCCGACAGGGCGGCCACCCGGTGCACGGGGTGCGCCGCGTGGACGGCTCGGGCCAGCCGCTCCACCGCGAAGTCGTCGTAGACGTCGGTGCGCACGGCGAGATCGGCGGGGCCGCGGGCGACCTCGCCCGAGGTCAGGACGCTCAGCCGGAAGCGGTCGGCGGGCAGCACGGGAGAGAGGCCGTCCGGGAGCGTCCAGACGTCGGCGCCGAGCCGGTCGAGCAGCAGGACGTGGGTGCGGTCCTGCGGCGTCGTGCGCAGCACGACCGAGTCCGCCAGCCGGCCGGCGGCGGCCCGCGCCCCCGCCCGGTCGGCGGCGACCGCCGTGCAGCGCAGCCACACCTCCGGCCCGAAGCCGTCGACGACGTCCCCGGCGCCCGCGAACACCTGCGCCCGGAACACCTCGGGCCGGGCGTTCAGTTCGGCGGCGTCGGTGGCCTCCACCACGCGCAGTGGTCCGCCGGGCAGCGGCAGCTCCCGCTGGACGGCGACCACGGGACGGGCCCTGCCGCGCGGCGCGCGACCGAGCGCCGCCTCGGCGGTCGCGGCGGCGAGGCCGCGGGTGTACACGGCGTCGTACAGGTCGACGGTCGCCGTGTCGAGACCGGGCAACAGCCGGGGGGCGGCGGCGCGCGGCGCGTCGGACGGGAAGAAGCAGCGCACCACTCCTTCGGCCCGCGCCGCGCGCACCGCCTCCACGGCCCGCTCGGCCAGACGCGCGACCCGCTCACCGTCCAGCGCCGAGGGGCACAGGCGGGTGCCGGCCTCCTCGTCGAGTACGGCGAGTGACCGCACCTCGCCGCGCCGGGCCGTCACCACGACCGTGTGCCCGGACACCGCGGGTACGGCCTGCGCCTCGGACAAGTCCTCACCTCCCGAGCGCAGTTGCCGGGCGAAGGAGGCCGGGGAGAAGGTCAGGACACCGCGCACCGGCTGGACGGCGTGCACGAGGCGGGCGGCGGCCCGGACGGCCGCCGCCCCGGTGGCGCGGTGCCACTGCCCGAGGCAGTGCCGCGCCCACAGCTCCCGCGCCCCGGCCTCACCGTCGGGCCCCGAGGTCCACACCACACTGACCCGCGAGGTCACCGCGCCCACGCCCGTCAGCAGCCGCTCCACCGGGTCCTGAGCGCCCAGCAGCAGGAGCAGGTGCTCGCCGCCGGGGGAGTCGTCCGGGGCCGCGGCGTCCCGCGTCGCGGTCTCGGGCTCCAGCTCCAGGGAGGCGAGGAGCCGTTCGGCCGCCGCCGCGGCGGTGCGCGCGGCGGCCGCGCCCGTGGCGCCACGCGCCAGTACGTAACCGAACCGGTCGTGGTTGGTGCGCAGCGCCCGCACCCGGTCGCCGGTGGCGACGGCGAGGCGGGACTCGATGACGTCCGGGCCGAGCACCTCGGCCGGTTTGACACCCCGCACCACCGCCGGCACGGGGCTGTGGAGCTGGTGCAGCGCGACGACCGTCTCGGGTGGCGCGGCCTCCTCCACCGCGCGGCCGACCGCGAGGTCCACGAGATCGCGGGTGAGGGAGCGCCCCAGGGCGAGCGACATCTGCTGGGTCACCACATGCCCGGCGACCCGCCCGTTCACCTCGATCAGCTCGGGCCCGGCCGGGGTCAGCAGCAGCTCGGCGTGGACGGCGCAGGCGCGCAGGCCGAGCGCGCGCACGGTGTCCAGCACGAAGGCGCGGGCCGCGCCCTCCTGGTCGAGGCGGGCCGGGAAGTGGCCGCCCAGCTCGGCGGCCTGGCCGGGCGGCGCCGCGAGGCGCTCCGCGAAACCCAGCAGCACCACGCGTTCGCCCTGCACCAGCAGCTCGGCGCTGACGTGCCGGCCCACCGCGTACTCCTCGACCAGCGCGCGCGGCGGCGCCGCGTCACGGCCGGCCGGACCGCTCAGCAACCGCGACAGCGCGTGCGCCGCCTGCTCCCGGGTCCAGGCGACGGTCACCCCGACCGACCAGCCGCCCGCGGTGGGCTTGACCACGACGGGCAGCCCGATCTCCTCGACCGCCGCGCGCCCCTCGGCCTCGGTGGTGGCCACCCGCCAGCGCAGCGAGCCGACCCCGTGTTCGGTCAGGCGGGCGCGTACGGCCCCCTTGTCGCTGAGGACGCGCGCCGCCGCCACCGACTCGTGGGGCAGACCCAGGTCGCGGGCGAGTTCGGCGACGGCGAAGGGGTACACCTCGTCGCGGCCGATCACCCCGTCGGGCCGGCGGGGGCCGAGCCTGCCGCGCAGCCGCTCGGCGAGACGCCCGGCGCCCGGGGAGTCCACCTCGACGATGCGCGCGGCGCGCGAGGACAGCTCGAATCCGGGCTTTCCCCGATAGGCGTCCAGGTTCCCGGTGACAAAGCTCACCTCGATACCCGAGTCCGCCATCTCCGCGACCATGTCGAATCCGCGGACGGACGTGGTCTCCACCAGAACTATGTGCACGTCGTTCACTCCCCGGCCGGGTCGGTCTGTCGTCCGCGTCAGCGTCCGCCCGGCGGCCGGACACCTCAAGGAGACCCGACGAAATGGGTCAAGTAGCCACCAGCGCAAGGCAGTCGGGGTTCCTATCCGGTCGGCGTCAAGCCCTTGGCCGGTAATTCCACGAGTTGCCAGATTGCTGCCTCGCGCTCGCCTCCCGGACCGCCGTCCGCCTAATTTCGGCGCACACCCAGCCGGTTGGCCCAAGACCGACTGAAGAGGAACGAAGACCGAGACCGAAGAACGGCGCCGAGGACCGAAGAGCGAAGAACGACGACCGAGCAGGAAACCGCAGGCAGAAGTCCGCGGACTTCGTCAGCACGAGAAAAGGACGAGACGGCGTGCGAACCATCGACCTCCCGGCCTGGGGCCCAGGCCACTCAGCTCCCCTCACCCACGTGGGCCTCAGGCCCGACGGACAGCGTCTGGCCAGCTGCTCGTACGACGGCACGGTGATCATCTGGGACACCGGCACACCGGCCCGTCCCGTGCCGCTCGCCCGGCTGCGCCACCGCCGCCTGGTCAACGCCTCCGCCTGGAACCCGGCCGACCCCGAGGTGCTGGCCACCGCGTCCGCGGACAAGACGGTGGCGATCTGGCGGGTGACCGAGAGGGGCCGCACCCACCTGCACACCGTGCTCGCCCGGCACACCGACGACATCAACTCGGTGGCCTGGCTGCCCGACGGCGAACGCCTGATCTGCGTGTCCGAGGACGGACGCGCCACCCTGTGGTCGGCCGTCGACGGCACCTTCCTCGCCGAGATCGGCGCGCACGAGGCGCACTGCATGATGGTGTCGGTCGGCGCCCACGGCCTGGTCGCCACCGTCGGCGAGGACGGACTGGTCGCCGTCACCGACCCCGACGGTTCGAGAGCGCCCGTCACCCGGCACTACGACTCCTCCATCGAGGGCTGTGCCTGGTCGCACTCCGGCCGGCTCCTCGCCGTCGCCCGGGACGACGGAGCCGTCGACCTGCTCACCGCCGGTCTCGAGGTCGTCCGCACCGTCCCCGTCTCCACCTCCGCGGCGCGCGCGGTGGCCTGGGCCGAGGACGACTCCTCCTTCGTCGTCGGCGCCTACGACGGCGGCCTGCACTGGTTCGACGTGCTCGGCACCCGCCTGCACCGCGTCGAGGACCGCCGCGTGTGGCCCCGTTCGGTCTCCGTCGCCCAGGGGCTCGTCGCCGCGGGCAGCTTCTGGAACGGCCCGCACCTGTACGACCTGACCACCGCCCGTCCCCTCGCCGCGCCCGAGCGGGCCACCCACGGACCCAACGCGCTGGTCGAGCACCGCGGCGAACTCCTCGTCGGCACCGACTCGGGCCTCGTCGTCACCGTCCCCGGCGGCGCGGACAGCTCCGGCCCCGCCCCCGTCCGTCCCCCGCTCCCCTTGACCGACGGACCGATCCTGTCCCTGGCGAGCGACGGGGACACCCTCTACGCCGGGACCTACTCCGGTCAGGTGCTGCGCCACGACGGCCGCACGCTGACCACCAGCGCGACCCTCGGCGCCCCCGTGCCCTCCCTCGCGGTCCACGACGGCGCCCTCGTCGCCGGCACGTACAACGGCGAGTTCCTCGTCCTCGACCCGCGCACCCTGAAGGAGCGGGAGCGGATCGCGGCCCACGACGGTTCGGTGAAGTCACTCTCCACCGTCACCGGGGGCTTCCTGTCGGCCGCCACCGACCGCACCGTACGGGCCGGCGGGACACACGCCCGGAACACGCTGTGGGAGCACGGCAACCTCGTCAACGCCGTCGCCGCGCTCGGCACCGGGGCCGCCGCCAGCGCCTCGCGCGACCACACCGTCAAGGCCGGGCGGCTCACCCGCCTGCCCGACGGCACCTGGCGCGCCGAGGACGTGCAGACCCTCCTCGGCCCCGACGAGTCCGTCAAGTGCGTGGCCCTGCTGGGCAGCGCCGAGGGCCCCGTCGTCCTGGCCGGTTCCTACGACTTCGGCCTCTACGCCTGGCAGGTCGACTGGGACGACTCCGCCGCCACCCTCGCCTCGGGCCGGCTGCTCGACGAGTTCGCCCAGGGCCTGTCCTGCATGATCGGCCTCGCCGACGGCACGGTCGCCGTCGCCGGCTGGGACGGCCGCCTCCTCCAGGTCGGCCTCGACGCCGCGGAACGGCCCGTCGTACGGCGCTCCTGGCACCTGGCCGACCTGACCGCGGCCCCCTCGGCGGACCCCTCGCCCGCCGCCCCCACGGCGACCGTCCCGGCCGCCGCCGCCACGACGGAAAGCAGGGCCGCATGACCACCATCGCCGCACCGCAGCGCACCGCCTCCGTCCGGGCCCGCGTCCCCGTCACCCTGGACCGGGCCGGCGGGCGCACCGCCGAACTCGTCACCTTCCACGACCTGCCCGACGCCCAGGAACACCTCGCCTGCGTCCTGCCGCACGCCCCGCAGATCGTGCCCCTGGTACGGCTGCACAGCGAGTGCATGACCGGCGACGTGTTCGGCTCCGCCCGCTGCGACTGCGGTCCGCAGCTCGACGAGGCGCTCACCACCATGGCCGAACAGGGCGGCGTCCTGCTCTACCTCCGTCAGGAGGGCCGTGGCATCGGCCTGTTCAACAAGCTCGACACCTACGTTCTCCAGGACCAGGACATCGACACCTTCCGCGCCAACCGGATCATCGGCCGCGGCGAGGACGAGCGCGACTACCGGGCCGCCGCCGCGATGCTGCGGGCCCTCGGCCTGACCCGCATCCGGCTGCTCACCAACAACCCCGACAAGGTCGCCCAGTTGCGCGGCCTCGGCATCCGGGTCGACACCGTCGTGCCCACCGCGGTCCACCTCACCGAGCACAACGCCCGCTACCTGGCCGCCAAGGCGGGCAGCGGCCACACCCTGACCCTGCAGAGGGAGACGACCGCATGAACCTCGAAGACGTCGCCCACTCCCCGCACTTCAGGGAACAGGCCGGCCTCACCGACCCCGTCCGGGTGCACCGGGCACCGGGACCGCAGCCCGTGACCGCCGACCGGCTCCGGCTGGCCGCCGTGGTCGAGGACCCGGCGCTGCCGCTGGCCGAACGGCTCGCCGCCGGCGGCATGCTGGCCCTGCTCGGCGACCCGCGCCTGACGACCGTGCCCGCCACCTGCTTCGTGCCCGGCGCCACGGTCCCCGTCGGCCTGCCCGCAGAAGAGGTCGCCCAGGTCACCCGCTACTGGGCCGACAAGGGCGTCGAGGAGTCCTGGATCGCCAAGGAGGCGCCCGAACACCCCGTGCGCGTCGAGGACTTCTGGATCGCCCGCTACCCGGTCACCAACGGCGAGTGGCGCGACTTCCTCGCCGACACCGGCCTTGAGGACCGGCCGACGACTTGGTACCTCGGGGCCTACCCCTGGGACCGCTCCAACCACCCCGTCGCCGGCGTCCGCGCCGAGCACGCCGACCACTACGCGCGCTGGCTCAGCGACCGCACCGGCCACCCCTGGCGGCTGCCCACCGAGGCGGAGTGGGAGTACGCCGCCAAGGGCCCGGAGGGCCGCCCCTACCCGTGGGCGGGCGGTTTCGACCCGGAGGCCGCCAACACCCGGGAGTCCGGCGTGCACACCACCACCCCGGTGGGCGCCTTCCCCGGCGGGCAGTCCCCGTTCGGCGTCCACGACATGGGAGGCAACGTGGAGGAGTTCACCGCCGACGACTACGCCCCCTACCCGGGCGGGATCGCCGTGGACGACCACCTCACCCAGACGATGGGCGGCTACCGCGTCGCCCGCGGTGGCAGCTTCGCCCGCTTCGGCGACCTCACCCGCACCCGCCGCCGCCACGGTCCCTTCCCCGGACCGCTCTACCCCGTGGGCCTGCGCCTGACCACCAGCGAGCGTCCGTCATGACGGCCGCGCCCGCCGTCCTCGCCCCGGCGCCGGCCGCCGACACCGCCGCGTCCGCCCACCCGCTGCCGCACATCGAACGGGCGATGGCGGCCCGCCGGCCCGGACGCGAGGCCATCGACGCGCCGTTCGCCCCGCTGGAACGGATCGCCCACACCCTGCTGCCCGGCCTCGCCACCCTGCGGCCTGCCCTCGGCGACACCCCGCTGGTGCCGGTGCCCAGCCGCGCCGGTCGCGGCACCGTATGGCTCAAGGCCGAGGCCGCCAACCTCACCGGCACCGTCAAGGCCCGTACCGCCTACGCCCTGATCTGCGCCGCGGTGGCGCGGGCCGGCACCGCGCGCGTCCGGCTCGTGGAGTACTCGGGCGGCTCGCTGGCCGTCGCACTCGCTCACCTGTGCGCGCACCTCGGACTCGACCTGCACCTCGCGGTCCCGCACGGCGCGCCCGAACGGCTCGTGACCGCCTTGCGCCGCGACGGGGCCCGCGTGTCCCGGGGACGCGAGGGCACCGGTTTCCTCGGCGCGATGGACGAGGCCGCCCGGATCGCCGAGGACGAGGACCGGTACCTGCTGCTCCAGCACTGCGCCCCCGAGGCCGTCTCCGTCCACCGCGAACGCACCGGCGTGGAGATCACCACCCGCCTCGCCCGCGAACACATACGGCCGCACGTCTTCGCCGCCTCGGTCGGCTCCGCCGGAACCCTCGTCGGCGTCGCCCAGACCCTGCGCCTGCGCCGGCCCGACTGCGCGGCCTTCGCCGTCTTCCCGGCCGAGGCCCCCTACGGCGACCCCGAGGCACCTACCGGCGCCCCCCGGATGAACGGCACCGGCGGACTCGGCCACGGCCTGCGGCAACCGCTGCTCGCCCCCTACGAGGCCGACTTCGCCTTCGCCGACGTGACCTACCCGCAGGCCCTGGACGCCATGCGGCTGCTGCGCCGCACCCAGCGGGTCGCGATCTCCAGCAGCGCCGCCGGCGCCTGGCTGACCGCCTCCCGCGCTCTCGACGAGGGCCCGCGCGGCCGCCACGCCGTGGCTGTCGCCGCGGGCCGCGGAACCACGGAGGAGTGGGCCGATGCCGCCAACCGCTGACACCACCACCGCCACCACCGCCGACACCGCCACCACCGCCGACACTGCCACCGGCGACTACACCGCCACCGGCGACTACACCGCCTACCGGAGCGTGGTCGCCGACTCCTTCCGCATCTGGTACGCCGGGGGACGCGACTCCTGGACCGGGGCCGGCACCAACGACCGCGTGAGCGCCTTCGTGTGCGCGCAGGCCCCGGCGGCGGTCCCCGGCGCACGCCGCCGCCTCCTGGACGTCGGCTGCGGAAGAGGACACCAGACCAGCGCCCTCGCCGAGCGGCTCGACGCCGAGGCCACCGGCCTCGATCTGGTCGACGTGTGGGACGCCCCGCCGCCCGCCCGGGGCAGCGCCCGGCTGCTGCGCACCGATTTCCTGGAGTACGGCACCCCCGGCTCCGGCGGCCCACCGGTGGACCTCCTGGTGGACAACGGCTGTCTGCACCACCAGCGCCGTGCCGACTGGCCCGCCTGGGCGGCCCACGGCGCGCGGCTGCTGCGCCCCGGCGGAGTCCTCGTCGTCAGCGTGTTCCTCAGCCCGGACGGCGCGATCACCGACATCCCCCTGGAGGACGGCCGGCTGAACTGGTGGCTCACCGAGCACGCCGTCACCGGCCTGTACACCGACGCGGGGCTCGTTTCGGGCGAGCGCCTGGTGATCGACCGGGACTTCGAGTACCGGGGACACCGGCTCTCCTATCTGGCGCTCTCCTTCCGCAAGACCGACGGATGAGTCGCCGTCACCCGTGAAGGGACCACTCATGTTCAAGGACATCGACCTGGACCGCCCCGGCAGCCACGCACACCTGCGGGCCGCACTGCACGACGGGTTCTTCCTCGTCCGCAACACCGTGCCCGAGAGCCTGCTCGACGAGGCGTACGGGTTCCTGCGCACCTTCTTCGCGCTGGACGACGAGGCCAAGCGGGCGTGCCGCGTGCCGGGCAGCAACGGGCAGTCCGGCTACACCCCGCCGCTGGTGGAGCACGCCGAGAAGGGTGCCGTCCCCGACTGGAAGGAACTCTTCCACTGGGGTGCCCCGCTGCCCGCCCACCATCCGCTGCGCCGGCGCTACCCCGCCCGCTACCCCGACCCCAGTTTCCCCGACCATCTGGTGCCCGGCATCGGATCGGCCCTGCGCGAACTGCACGCCCGCATGCTGCGCTTCCAGCACGACGTCGTGGGCACGCTCGCCGACGCCATCGGCGTCCACCCCGACTACTTCACCGACGTGCTGGAGGACGGCCCCGTCGTCAACCGGGCCACTTGGTACCCGCCGATGGACCAGGCCCCCTCCGAGCGCCACGTGTGGGCCGTGGAGCACCAGGACTTCGACCTCATCACCGCCCTGCCCCGCGCGACGGCCGGCGGTCTGGAGGTGCTGGTCGACGGGGAGTGGGTGGCCGTCGAGGCCCCGCCCGGACATGCCGTCGTCAACGTCGGCATGGTGCTGGACCGGCTCACCAACGGCCTGGCACGGGCGGCCGTGCACCGCGTGGTGGCCGGCCCCGACCAGCGCGAAGGGCGCCTGTCCATCGTCCAGTTCTGCCACCCGGCGCCCTGGACCACCCTCACGCCGCTCCGGGTGCCCGGGGCCGAGGAGGGCCCGCAGCGCTTCGCGACCCTGACCGCCGACGAACTGTTCCAGCGCACCATGTACCGCATCCGCCGCCTGGACGCCCCGCCGACCCCGGTCCCGGCGCGATGAACGGCTACGAGACGCGGCCCACGCCCGTCCGGGCGCCCCGGGCGGCCACCCGCACCAGCCGTCCCGGGCACGCGCCGCGTCCGGCGGCGCGCGCACAGGAGGCACCGCCGGCCCCCGCCGGGCCGGTCGCCCAGCCGCCCGTAGCGGGCACCGCCCCGTCGCTGCGGCGCCTGGTACGGGAGGACCTGCACGCCGTCCTCGACCGCGACCCCTCCTGCTCCGGCCGCGGGGAGGCGCTGCTGCACGCCGGCTGGCAGGGGCTGGCCCTGTACCGGTTCGCCCACCGCCACCACACGCGCGGACACCGGCTGTGGGCCGCCGTCCTCACCCGCGTGGCCCGTCTGCTGACCGGTATGGAGATCCACGCCGGCGCCCGCATCGGCCGGCGCGCCTTCATCGACCACGGTTTCGGCGTCGTCATCGGCGAGACCGCGGTGATCGGCGACGACGTGACGCTCTACCACGGGGTCACCCTCGGCTCCCGGGGCTGGCTGCGCGACGGCGCCGACGGCACGCGCAGACACCCCGTCCTCGGCGACCGGGTCCAGATCGGCACCGGCGCCTCCGTCCTCGGGCCGGTCACCGTCGGCGACGGCTGCCGCGTCCCCGCCCACTCCCTCGTCCTGCGCGATATGGCGGCCCCCCAGCCCGCCGCCGCGACGGACCTCACCCGCCACCTCCCCTCGATCCTTCCCACCACGGAGAGTTGACCGACATGCTCAGCAGACGCTCGCTGATACGCGCCACGGCCGCGACCGGTGCCGCGGCCGCCCTGACCGCCACAGCCGGCGGCCTCGTCGCCGCCGCGCCGGCCACCGTCCCCTGGGGCACCCTCGGCGACGGACTCACCGGCCGCCTCGTCCTGCCCACCGACCCGGGCTACGACACCGCCCGGCAGCTCCAGCTCGCCCAGTTCGACGCCGTCCACCCCCAGGCCGTCGCCTACTGCGCCACCGAGAGCGACGTCGCCGCCTGCGTCCGCTTCGCCCAGGACAACGGCCTGGCCACCGCGGTCCGCAGCGGCGGCCACAGCGCCGCCGGCTACTCCACCACCCCGGGCCTGGTCATCGACGTCTCCCGGCTGGCGGCCGTCCGCACCGACGGCGCCACCGTCCACCTCGGCCCCGGCACCCAGGGCGTCGACGCCGTGAACGCCCTGGCCGCGCAGGGGATTCAGATAGCCGGCGGTACCTGTCCCACCGTGGCCATGGGCGGCTGGGTCCAGGGCGGTGGCTTCGGCTACTCCGCCCGCAAGTACGGCATGGGCTCCGACCGCCTCGTCTCCGCCCGGGTCGTCCTCGCCGACGGCAGCACCGTCCGTGCGAGCGCCACCGAGCACCCCGACCTGTTCTGGGCGCTGCGCGGCGGGGGCGGCGGCAACTTCGGCGTCGTCACCGCCTACGAGGTCACCCCGGTGAGCATCCCGCGCCTGACCCTCTTCAACCTCAACTTCCGCTACGGCGACGCCCGGCAGCTGATCCTCGCCTGGCAGGACTGGATCGCCTCCGCACCGCGCGAACTCGGCTGCGAGCTGATGTTCCTGCACTCGACCGACGCCCCCGCCGGTACCGAGCCCACCGTCGTCCTCACCGGCGCCTACCAGGGGACGAAGGCCGACTGCGACCGGCTCCTGGACCGCCTCACCAGCGCCGTCGGCCACCCGGGCACCAGTCGCAGCAGCAGCGAACTCCCCTACGCCCAGGCCATGCAGCAGGTCTACGGCTGCGGCGACCTGACCGTCAGCGAGTGCCACCGCATCGGCTTCACCCCCGAGGCCCAGCTGCCGCGCGACGCCCACACCACCCAGCGCAACCTGTACTTCTCCCGGCCCTGGACGCCCGCCGCCGTCCAGAGCGCCCTGGACGCACTCACCGCCGATCCCCGCCCCGGCCAGTTCCGCTTTTTCGGGCTCTTCCCGTACGGCGGCCGGATCAACGAGGTGGCCCCCACCGACACCGCCTTCGTCCACCGTGACGCGGTGTTCAACGCGGGCTACTCCGTCACCCTGCCCACGGCCGACCCCGCCGCGCAGGACCGCGACCGCGCCCGCGCCTGGGTCGACGCCGCCCACACCACCATGGACGCCCACTCCAGCCACGAGTCGTACCAGAACTACATGGACCCGGCCCTGGCCGACTGGCGCCGGGCGTACTACGGCAGGAACCTCCGTCGCCTGCGGGCGGTCAAACGCGCCTACGACCCGTCCCGCTTCTTCCGTTTCGCCCAGTCCGTCGACTGACCCGCGCCCTCACCGACCCGAAGGACCCACAGTGACCCGCACCGGCGACCACGTGCACGACGTCATCGTCATCGGCTCCGGCCCGGCCGGCTACACCGCCGCCCTCTACACCGCCCGCGCCCAGCTCTCCCCGCTGGTCTTCGCCGGCTCCCTCCTGGTCGGCGGCGCCCTGACCACCACCACCGAGGTCGAGAACTTCCCCGGCTTCCCCGAAGGCGTACTCGGACCCGACCTGATGGACCGCATGCGGGAACAGGCCGAGCGGTTCGGTGCCGAGATCCTCGACGACGACGTCACCGCGGTCGACCTGACCGGCGACGTCAAGACCGTCACCGACACCACCGGCGCCGTCCACCGGGCCCGCGCCGTGATCGTCGCCACCGGCTCGCAGCACCGCAAGCTGCACCTGCCCGGCGAGGACGAACTCAGTGGCCGGGGCGTCTCCTCCTGCGCCACCTGTGACGGGTTCTTCTTCAAGGACCGGGACATCGCGGTCGTCGGCGGCGGCGACACCGCGATGGAGGAGGCCACCTTCCTCACGCGGTTCGCCCGCTCGGTCACGGTCGTCCACCGCCGGGGCGGTCTGCGCGCCTCCAAGGTCATGCAGGAACGCGCCGCGGGCAATCCCAAGATCTCCTTCGCCTGGCACAGCGAGGTCGCCGAGATCCACGGGGAGGACCGGCTGAGCGGCCTGACCCTCCGCGACACCCGAACCGGCCGACTGCGCCCGCTGGAGGTCACCGGCCTGTTCGTCGCGATCGGCCACGATCCGCGCACCGAGCTGGTCAAGGGCCAACTCGACCTGGACGACGCCGGTTACATCAAGGTCGCCGCCCCCACCACCCGTACCGGTGTGCCCGGGGTCTTCGCGGCCGGCGACGCCGTCGACCACACCTACCGCCAGGCCGTCACCGCCGCGGCCAGCGGCTGCGCGGCGGCCCTCGACGCCGAACGCCACCTGGCCGCACACCCCTTGGAGAGTGCCGGGCGCTGAGCCCCCGGGGGGGGGGGGGGGGGGCGGCGCGCGGGCCCCCCGGCCCCCCCCGCCCGCCCCCCGCGCGCCCCCCGCCCCCCGCCGCCCCGCCCGCCGGGGGGCGCGGGCGGCGGGGCCCCCCCGGGGGGGGCGCGGCGGGGGGGCGCCCCCCCCCCGGGCCCGGCCCCGCGCGGCCGGGGGCCCCCCCCCCCCGCCGGAGGGTCAGCCCTCGTCGGCCGGCAGGGCGTACAGCTCCGGCAGGTTGACCACGATCGCCTCCTGGGTGCTGCGGCCGATCACCACGACGGCCTCCTCGTCGGCGCGCGGGTTCTCCTCGCGGTGCGGTACGAAGGGCGGGACGAAGACGTAGTCACCGGGGGAGGTGCGCAGGCGGATCTCCTCGGGCGTCTCCCCGGAGTCGTCCAGGAAGACGAACTCGGGGTGCCCGCTCACCACGTAGATGGCGGTCTCGGACGCGCCGTGGTGGTGGTCCGAGGAGGAGGTCAGCGGGGCGACGTGGGTCTGGCCCATCCACAGTTTCCTGGAGCCCACCGTCCTGCCGCTGATCGCGGCGAACCGGCGCATGCCGCCGGTCTGCGCCGTGTCGCCGTCCAGCGCGCCGGAGCGGACGTGGTGCAGACGGTTGCGCAGCGGCACCTCCGTACCGGCCGCAGCGCCGTGGAGGTGGGGGTGGAAGCCCTCGCCGGGCGTCGTCGACTGCTCGCTCATGACGGCGACGCTAGGCCGGTCCCGGAAAAGGTGTCAAGAGGTGTCCTTTCTGGTTCACCTGCGGCAATGTTCCCGCAACGAAGGCCCCCGCACAGGCGCCCCCCACGGATAGGACACTGAAGGGTGTCCATTGACAGGTCTTCTTCCCGGCCCCAGGATGTGCCCATGCTCACGACGCCTCCCGCAGTGGTGTGCCCCCACGCCGGCCCGCGGCGCACCGCCGGCACCCGCTGTCGCTGACCCGGCTGACTCGCCGACCCGAACGGCGCTCCGCCGAGGTGGGGTGGTGAGCGCCGAGCCCGGTCGTGCCCCGGCCGCCCGTGCGACACCTGCCGTCCGGCGCGGACCCGCCGCCCGCCGCTCCTCCCCGTCCCCCCGCACTCCGGAACGCGCCGGTTCCCAGGGGTGCGGGAAGCCGAAGTGGTGGCGCCGCCCCTTGCTTTGAACCTGTCGCCGAGAGGACTCCCATGCCCCGTAAGCTCCACCTCGCCCTGCACCCGTACGGTGTCGGCGGCCCCGGCCAGCACGGACTCTGGAAGGACCCGCGGGTCGCGAAGAACGCCAGCGTCGACATCCACTACTACATCGGTCAGGCGCAGGCAGCCGAACAGGCCCTGTTCGACGCCTTCTTCATCGTCGACAGTCAGTTCATCAACGCCACCTACCCGGCCCACTACCTCAACCGCCTCGAACCCCTCACCCTGTTGTCCGCGGTCGCCACCCACACGCGCCGTATCGGCCTGGTGGGCACGGCCAGTTCGACCTACAACTCGCCCTTCAACCTCGCCCGCCGCCTCGCCTCCCTCGACCACATCAGCGCGGGCCGGGCCGGCTGGAACGTCGTCACCAGCTTCGACACCGGAACGGCCCGGAACTTCGGTCTGGACGAACACCTCGACTACGCCACCCGCTACGGCCGCGCCCTCGAATTCGTCGAGGTGGCGAAAGGGCTGTGGGACTCCTACGAGGACGACGCGTTCCCCGCCGACGTCGAGCGCGACGTCTTCCTCGACCCCGGCAAACTGCACACCCTCGACCACGCCGGCGAGCACTTCCGCGTGGCGGGCCCGCTCAACCTCGCGCGCTCCCCGCAGGGCCGGCCCGTGATCTTCCAGGCCGGGGTCTCCGAGGAGGGGCGCGACCTCGCCGCCCGGGTCGCCGAGGGTGTCTACGCCCCCGGAGGCTCCCTGGAGCAGGCGCGCGAGTACTACGCCGACGTCAAGCGCCGCACCGCGTCCCACGGCCGCGATCCCGAACACATCAAGATCTTCGTCCACGCCGACCCCGTCGTCCGGGCGACCGACGAGAAGGCGGGACGTCGCGAACAAGAGATCCGGGAGGAGGACCGGGACTTCGCGCGCAACCTCGCGCTCCTCGGCCGGTCCTTCGGTGCCTACGACTTCAGCGGGCACGATCTGGACGCCCCCTTCCCCGACATCGGGCACCTGGCCGAGAAGGGGGGCAGGACCGGAGCCGCCAGAATCATCCAACGGGCCCGTGCGGAGAATCTGACGCTCCGTCAAGTCGTCGAGTCGGTGGGCGAGTCCCGTCGATCGCCGTTCGTCGGGGCGCCGGAGACCGTGGCCGACGAGATCGGGCGCTGGTTCGTCGCCGGCGCCTTCGACGGCCTCAACCTCGCCTTCCGCAACGACGAGGACCTCGGCCGCTTCGTCGACGGTGTCGTGCCGCTCCTGCAAAAGCGTGGGCTCTTCCGTACCGAGTACGAGGCGGACACCCTGCGCGGCCACCTCGGCCTGCCCTTTCCCGTCAACAGGCACAGCGCGCGGGCCGGTACCCCGCGGGGCTGAGACCGCGAAGGGCGGCGGACGCCCGGAGGCCCGGGGCGGAGCGTTCACATGATCCGGCCGAAAAGGCTGGGTGACCCGGACGTTGCGCGCCGCGTCTCCCGCGTCCCTCCGCCGCCGGGCCCGGGAGGCGCGGGGCGGGGCGGTGGTCAGGAGGGTCCCGGCCCGCGCGCGGCGGGGAGACGCGGACGCGGGGGCCGGGGGGGTGTATCCAATGGCTGAATGTTGAACTTGCAAGCATTATTTAGGCGTGCCTAAGTTGTGATCTCCATTCGGTCCCCACCCGGAGGAGCACCCCCATGCCCCCGTATCTGCTGCACCGCGCCCAGCCCTACGTCCTCGGGCTGTTCAGGATCGTCGTCGGCCTCCTCTTCGCCTTCCACGGAAGCGCCTCGCTGTTCGGATTCCCCGGCGGCCGGGGCGGGACCGTCCCGGCGGGAGAATGGCCCGGCTGGTACGCGGCCGTGATCCAGCTCGTCGGCGGTCTGCTGGTGCTGGCCGGTCCGGGCACCCGGACCGCCGCGTTCATAGCCTCCGGCTCCATGGCCTTCGCTTACTTCCACGTGCACCAGCCGCAGGCCCTGCTGCCGCTCCAGAACGGGGGAGAGCCCTCGGTGCTGTTCTGCTGGGCGCTGCTCCTGCTGGTGTTCACCGGCCCCGGGGCGCTGTCCCTGGGACAGCTGTGGGCCCCTCGCGCCACGCGGGCCGGTGCGTCGCCCGTCGTCGAGGCTCCGGTCACCGCCGAAGGCGGCACCGCTTACGGCCGGCCCGGCGGTGTCACCTCGCCCGCCCCGCTCGGCAAATGACCTCGGGAGGCGGTGCCGGGCGTCCACCGGCGCCGCCTCCCGTGCGGGCCGCCCCGGCCGCACCCCTCTTCGCGGACGAGCGGGCCGGCCGTTCCCGGCCGGCCCCCCGGCCCCCTGCCCCGGGGGACCCGCCCGCGCACGAACTCCACGCGCGGGGCCGGGAGCTGGGCCCTCGCGCGGAATTGGCCACCGGGCGGCGGGGGCGTCAGCGGGGCGTGGACGGGAGCAGTCGCTCGCGGTGGGCGCGCGAGATCGCCACCACCTCGTCCAGGGCGTCCCGCGTACGGGTCAGCTCCTCGATGTGCCGCGAGAGCCGCTCACGCTCCTGGGCCATCCGCTCCAGCGCCGCGTCCGAGTTCGCCGCGCTCGGTGAGTCCACGCAGGGCAGCAGCTCCGTGATCGTACGGCTGGAGAGCCCGGCCGCGTACAGGCGCTGGATGAAGCGCACCCGCTCGACGTGGTCGAGCGTGTAGTGCCGCTGGCCGCCGGAACTGCGCGTGCTGGTGAGCAGCCCCTGCTCCTCGTAGTAGCGCAGCGAGCGCACGCTGACGTCCGCGCGCGCCGCGAGCTCCCCGATCCGCATGACGACCTCCTGTTGTGTGCGTGTGTGCGTGTGTGCGTGTGTGTGGGTCCCCGCCCCTGACCGAGCCGGTTGTGAAGCGCGCCACACGACTTGCCTCTGACGTCAATGTCAGGTTCTAGCGTAAGGGCGTGTCCCGGAACCAGGGCACGGCGTTAACGAGGAGAACCGACATGACCACCCTTTTCGACCGTTATCAGCTGGGCCGCCTGACCCTGCCCAACCGTGTGGTGATGGCCCCGATGAGCCGTGTCCGGGCCGCCGCGGGCGGGCTCGCGACCTCGTCCATGGCCACCTACTACGCCCAGCGCGCCACGGCGGGACTGATCGTGACCGAGGGCGTCCAGCCCAGCGTGGTGGGCCAGTCGAATCCCGGGACGCCCGGACTGCACACCGACGAGCAGACCGCCTCGTGGCGCACGGTCACCGACGCCGTGCACATCAACGGCGGCCGGATATTCGCCCAGATCATGCACGGCGGACGCGTCTCGCACCCGGACACCACCGGTCACGTGCCCGTCGGCCCGTCCGCCGTCCCCGCGGCCGGCAACGTCTTCACGCCGAGCGGCCCGCAGCCCGCGCCCGTCCCTCGTGCCCTGGAGACCGCCGAGGTGCCCGAGCACGCCGAGTCCTACGCCTCGGCGGCCCGCCGCGCGGTGGAGGCCGGCTTCGACGGGGTGGAGCTGCACGGCGCCAACGGCTACCTGATCTCACAGTTCCTGTCCTCGAACGCGAACCTGCGCACCGACCGCTACGGCGGCTCCGTGGCCGGCCGCATCCGGTTCGCGGTCGAGGCGGTGACCGCGACCGTCGAGGCCGTCGGCGCGGACCGCACCGGTGTCCGGCTCTCGCCGGGCGGCGGCTTCTGGGGCGTCGAGGAGACCGAGGTCACCGAGGTGTACACCGCGCTCCTCACGGAGCTGGCGCGCCTCGGCCTGGCCTACGTCCACCTGGAGGCGACCGCGGACGAGGCGGTGCTGTCGCGGCTGCGCCACGTGTGGCCGGGCACGCTCGTCATGAACCCGGTGCTGCCGATGGGGCCGAAGCAGACGGGTCGCGAGGACGCCGACCGCTGGCTCGGTCTCGGCGCGGACCTCATCAGCTTCGGTCGCGGCTTCATCGCCAACCCCGACCTCGTCGAGCGACTGCGCGCCGGTCTGCCGCTCGCGCCCGTCGACGAGGCCACCTACTACCAGGGCGGGGACGCCGGGTACCTGACGTATCCGGCGTACCCGTACGGCGCCTGAGGGCGGGGCGCTGGTACGGGGCGGCCCGCCCTCCTCGTCTCAGTCCGGCAGCGCGACCGTCAGGTCCACCTCGACGAGCTGGCCGGTGAAGCCGAGCTGGGCGACGCCGAGGAGCGTACTGGCACTGGTGAACGCCGGCCCCAGCGCCGAACCGGTGAGCCGGCGCCACGCGGTGCCCAGCACCCCGCTGCTGTCGCTCCGGACGTAGACGACCGAGCGCACCACCTGATCCGGCCGCGCGCTCACCGCCGCGAGGGCGGTGAGCGCGTTCGCCACCACCTGATCGATCTGGAGGTCCAGCGCTCCGGGGCCGACCAGGCGGCCGTCCAGGTCCAGAGGGCACTGGCCCGCCAGATGGGCCGTGCGCCCGCTCTCCACCACGGTGACGTGGTGATAACCGGGGGTGGCGTGCGACTGCTCAGGATTGATGCGGCTGATCCTTGGTGTCATACCGGTCAGCCTGGCCCCACGCGGGCCGGCCTGTCACTCGCTTTACGTGAGACCGCGCAGACAAGCGGGTTCCCGGAGCCTTCCCCCGGAGACCCGGGCCCCGCGGGTGCGCCGGGCCGGGCCCCGGTGCAGTCACCGGACCGGGGCCGCCCCGCGCGCCCAGGCCCGCGCGTACTGTTCGGCGGCGGCGCGCGGGTCGGCGGCCGCGCAGATCCCCGAGACCACCGCCGCGCCCGCCGCTCCGGCCGCCCGCAGCGGCGGCAGATCGGCCGGGAGGACGCCGCCGATGGCCACGGCGGGCGGTACGCCGAGTGCCACGAGCCGGGCGAAGCCCTCGTGTCCGAGGGCGGGCGGGGCGTCCGCCTTCGTGGCGGTCACGCGCAGTGCCCCGATGCCCACATGGCCGACGCCGGCCGGACTCGCGGCGGCGGACCGCAGCTGCGCCGGGGTCGCCGCGCTCAGTCCGAGCACGGCGTCCTCACCCACCAGCGCCCGTACCGACTCCGGCGGCAGGTCCGACTGGCCGACGTGCACGCCGGTGACCCGGGCGCCCGCCGCGCGCGCCGCGAGGAACACGTCGACGCGGTCGTTGACGATCAGCGCGACCCGCTCCGGCAGGACGGCCGCGACCTCCAGCACCGTGTCGAGGAACGCGCGCCCCGACGCGTCCTTCTCGCGGACCTGCACCGCCGTCACCCCGCCCGCCACGGCGAGCGCCACGGTCGCGGCGACGCTCCGGCCTCGCGCCGCGCACTGCGCAGCGTCCGTCACGAGGTACACCGAGAGGTCCACCGGCGGCCGCCCCACCGCGCCCGCGCTCTCCTCGGGCCCGGTCACGACAGCCGCGCCCGCCGGTCGAGGTCCGCCCCGGTCAGCCCCGCGAGGGCGTCGAGGAAGGACACCGCGAAGGAGCCCGGCCCCGCCGACCGGGGCACCGCGAGCTCGGCGGCCACCGTGTACGCGGCGACCGCCGCGACCGTCGTGGCGAAACGGTCCCCGTCCACCGACGCGTACGCGGCCAGCACCGCGCCGAGCGCGCAGCCGCCCCCGGTCACCCGGGTCAGCAGCGGGTCGCCGTTGGCCACCCGGGCGGTGCGCTCCCCGTCGGTGACGAGGTCCACCGGCCCGGACACCGCGACGACGGCGCCCGAGGAAAGGGCCAGTTCACGGGCCGCTTCCGCCGCCGCCTCGACGTCCTGCGCCGCGTCCACGCCGCGCCCGCCGCCGCCCGCGCCGGCCAGCGCCATGATCTCCGAGGCGTTGCCCCGCACCACGGCCGGCCCCAGGGCCAGCAACTCGTGCGCGAGCGCCGTACGCACCGGCAGGGCGCCGATCGCGACCGGGTCCAGGACCCACGGCGTCCCCGCCTCGCCCGCCGCCCGTGCCGCCTCGGTCATCGCGGTGCGCTGCTCCGCGTGCACCGTGCCGAGATTGACGAGGACCCCGGAGGCGACCCGCGCGAAGGCCCCCGCCTCCACCGGGATGTCCACCATCGCGGGCGCCGCGCCGAGCGCCAGCAGCGCGTTGGCGGTGAAGTTGGTGACGACCGTGTTGGTCAGGCACTGCACGAGCGGTTCCCGGGCGCGTACCCGGTCGAGGGCCGCGCGGCTGAAGGGGAGCAGGTCGGAGCGGTTCGCGGAAGGCATGGGGTCTCTCCGGTCGTTCGGTGGTCCGGGCTACGCACCACCGCGGCGGCGCGAACGCAGCCGTAGCGGTACGTAGGCGAGCAGGGCGACGAGGAAGGCCACGTAGTACGCGAGGTCCGCGCCGTGCAGCGCCTCGGCGACGGGGCCGACGTACAGCGAGGTGTTCATGAAGGGGACGGCGGCGGCGAAGGCCACGAGGAAGGCCAGCGGGGCGGGCCACCAGGGTTGCGGACGCGCCGCCTCGGCCGACAGGTCCACCGGGGCGCCGCCGCGCTCCCGCGCCCGCACGAGCCAGTCGACGGCCACGACGGCGACGAAGCCGGGAATCCAGTACCCGACGAACAGCAGGACGTTCTGGAAGCGGGCCGCCGTGTCCGCCGCGTGCATCCACAGCACCAGCGGGAAACCGAGCGCCGCCGCGAGGACCGCCGCGAACGGGCGGGGCACACGCACCCCCACCGTCTGGAGCGCGAGCGAACCGCTGTAGTCGTTCATCGCGTTGCTGCACAGCGCGGCGAGCGCCACCGCGAGCAGCCCGAAAGCGCTCAGCGCGCCGCCGCCGAGCAGTTCGTCCACGCCCTTCGCGGTCTGGTCGGTGAACACCGAGGCACCCCACAGCCCGAGCGACTGCACCGCGACGAAGGACAGCCCGATTCCGAGCAGCGTGTACCAGAACATGCGCGGCCGGGAGGTCTCGCGCGGAAGGTAGCGGCTGAAGTCGCTCGCGTACGGCGCCCAGGACAGGGACAGGCTCAGCGCGACCGTCGAGGTGAGCACGATCGCGCCGAAGCGGTCCAGCCCGTGCACGCCGCTCGTGGTGACCGGTTCGGCCCCGTCGAGCAGCTTCACCGCGAGCACCGCGAAAGCCACCGCCAGCGCGAAGGACATGACCTTCTGGAGGCGGTGGATCGCCTCGTACCCGAGCGCGCCGACCAGCCCCTGGCCCGCCATCATGACGAGCACCCCGATCCAGAACGGCCAGCCCAGCAGCCGCGCCAGCGCGTCACCGCCGAACAGCCCGATCAGGGCGTCCCAGGCCACCGAGGACAGCCACTGGAGTATCCCGGGCAGGGCGACCGCCTTGCCGAAGGCCAGTGTCGACAAGGGGAGTTGACCGGCTCCGGTCCGGCTGCCCCAGGTCCCGAGCCAGGCCGCCGGCACCGCGCCGAGCAGGGTGCCGAACACGACGGCGGCCAGCGCCGTGGCGAAGTCCAGTCCGAGCACCGCGCCCAGCGTGCCGGTGAACACCCCGGTCATCGTCAGATTGGGCGCGAACCACACGGTGAACAGCCGGCCGGGACCGCCGTAGCGGTGCGACTCGGGGACGGGAGTGATCCCGCGCGCCTCCATCCGCAGATCGCCCGGCGCCGAGGGCATCCGGCCGTCGAAGACGGAGCGTTCCGTGGTGGTGTGCTGTTGCGAGGAGCCGTCGAAGACGTGCGGCAACGACATGAGAGACATCCCTCCGCCAGTACGAGCTGGTTCAGGTTCGACGGGTGTGATCTCAGCCCCCGAGTGGGGCACCCCGTGTCCGGTACGCCGGCAAGGGTAACGCCTGACCCGCCACCGCCGGTGGGACGGGTGGGGCGGCCGGGGCGTCGCGACCACCCGGAACCGGGCTCCCGACCCGCACCGCTACGCGGTTTCCGGTCGTGCGCCCGGTGTCCGGAGGCGAGCGTTCCGTGCGCCGGGGCGCCCGGAATGCGCTCTCGACCACGCGCACGGCGCGCAGGACAGTGGAAGGCACCGTCCGCGCCCTTTGGGCCCCCACCCCTCAAGCCCTGAGGCCCCGGCGGTACGGGGACCCGCCCCAGGCACCGGCACGAGACCGCCGCCCCGCACCGTTCCCGTGTACGCCCGCCCGCACCGTTCCCGTGTACGCCCGCCCGCACCGCCGTCCCGTTCAGCGACCGCAGCACCGCCCGCCGCCCCGGCGCCCGCACGTCCGGGGCCCGTCCACCCGCTCCCCACCCGGAGGACCACGCATGATCAGTGACGAAGTGTTCATGCTCCACCGCGACCCGGGCGGCCCGCGATGAGCGCCCCGGCCGACGCGCCGCCCACCCTGGGGGCCGAGGAGGAGTTCCTCCTCGTGGACCCGGACAGCCTCGTCCCGGTCGAAGGCGCCGCCGACCTCCTCACCGCCCACCGCAGGCTGCACCCCGACGAGGCGGCCACCGCCCCGCAGCGCGAACTGCTCACCAGCATGATCGAGACGACCACCCCGGTCTGCGCGGATCTCGCCTCGCTGGGCGCCGAGACCGCCGCGGCCCGTGCGCGCCTCGTGGAGGCCGCCGAGAAGGCCGGGGCCCGCGTGCTGGCCAACGGCACCTCCCCGCGCCCCGCCCCGCCGCGCCCGGAGAGCGAGGCGCCGCACTACCGCAACGTCGCCGACCTGTACCGGTTGCTGGCCCGGGGGACCGAGACCTGCGGTTGCCACGTCCACGTCGGCGTCGCGGACCGCTCCGCCGCCGTCACCGCGCTCAACCACCTGCGCCCCTGGCTGCCCGTCCTGCTCGCGCTGTCCGCCAACTCGCCGTACGAACACGGCGTCGACACGGGCTTCGCGAGCTGGCGCACGATGGTCCTCTCGCGCTGGCCGACCACCCAGATCCCGCCCTACTTCGAGTCCGCGCAGCACTACGACGTGACGTACGCGACGCTCTACGGCACCGGGGTGCTGCCCGTCCGCGCGACCAACGCCTACTGGCTGGCCCGGCCCTCCTCGCACGTGCCGACCCTGGAGATCCGGGTCGCCGACGTCATGCCGACCGTCGAGGAGGTCGTCCTCCAGGCGGGCCTCAGCCGCGCCCTGGTGACGACCGCCCTGCGGGCCGACGCCGCCGGGGCGCGGGCGCCCCGGGTCCCCGACCACGAGGTGGCGGCCTCCCTGTGGACCGCCGCCCGCTACGGCCTGGGCGGACCGCTGGTCCACCCGGTGAGCGGCACCCCCGTCCCCGCCGCCGAAGCGGTGCGCGCCCTGCTCGACCACGTGGGCGCCGCCCTGGAGTCGGCGGGCGACCGGGAGCGGGTCACGGCGACGGCCGAGGACCTGCTCACCCGGGGCAGCCCCGCCGAACGGCAGCGCGCGGTCACCAAGGAACCGGGCGAGATCGGGGAACTCGGCCTGCTGTGAGCCGGGCACGCGCGCCGGCTCCCGCCGCCGGCTGCGCTACGAGGGCTCCCGCCGCCGCCTCCCGCGCGGCGGTCCGCGCCCCGGCGGGCGCACGGCGAGGCCGCCCCCGCCCGCGGCACTCGCCGCGGGCGGGGGCGGCCTCGTGGGGCTCGCCGCGCTGAGGGTTTACGGGAAGGTCAGTGACCAGCCGTTGATCGTGCCCTTGTCGCCCGAGTAGACGTCCTGGACCTTGAGCTTCCAGGTGCCGTTCGCCGCGACCGCCGAGGCGTTCACGGTGTACGTGTCGGTGACGTTGTCGGCCGAGTCCGAGGAACTGGAGTTCTTCAGCCGGTAGCTCGTGCCGCTCGGCGCGACCAGATCGACCACGAGGTCACCCCGGTAGGTGTGCGAGATGTCCACCGCCACCTTGAGGTTCGAGGGAGCGTTGCCGGTGCGTCCGGTGACCGCTATCGAGGAGGTGACCGCCGCGCCCGCGTCCGGCACCGCGACCTTCGTGGTGCTGGAGAACACCGTGCCGGTGCCGCCGCCGCCACCGCCGGAGCGGGCCCCGACGTTGATGCCCGCCCAGGCGTCCTGGACGGCCTTGTACTCGGCCGAGGTCGCCCCGTAGAGCGAGGAGGCCGCCGCGAGCGTCCCGGTGCGCGCCGAGGCGTAGTTGGTGGTCGAGGTGAACTGCGTGGTCAGCGCCTTGTACCAGATCTGGAGCGCCTTGTCGCGGCCGATCCCGGTGACCGGGAGCCCGTCGGAGGTCGGCGAGTTGTAGCTGACCCCGTTGACCACCTTCGCGCCGCTGCCCTCGGACAGCAGGTAGAAGAAGTGGTTGGCCGGACCGGAGGAGTAGTGCACGTCCAGCCCGCCGAGGGAGGAGGACCAGTAGTCCTTGGACGCGCCGTCCTTGCTCGGCTTGTCCTGGTAGCGCAGCGGCGTACCGTCGCCGTTGATGTTGATCTTCTCACCGATCAGGTAGTCACCCGGGTCGGTGGCGGTGTTGGAGTAGAACTCCACGCCGGTGCCGAAGATGTCGGACGTGGCCTCGTTCAGGCCCCCGGACTCCCCGCTGTAGTTGAGCCCGGCGGTCTCGGAGGTGACGCCGTGGCTCATCTCGTGCCCGGCCACGTCCAGGGCCGTCAGCGGCGCGGCGTTGCCCGCGCCGTCGCCGTACGTCATGCAGAAGCAGCTGTCGTCCCAGAACGCGTTGACGTAGTTGTTGCCGTAGTGCACCCGCGAGTACGCGGCCACCCCGTCGCCGCGGATACCGCTGCGCCCGAAGGTGTTCTTGTAGAAGTCCCAGGTCTCCTGGGCGCCGTAGGCCGCGTCGGCGGCCGCGGTCTCCACGTTGGTGCCGACGCCGTTGCCCCAGACGTCGTCCGGCCCCGAGAACAGGGTCCCGGTGCCCGAGGTCTTGTTGGCCAGGTTGTACGTCTTGTGGTTGCCGCGCGAGGCGTCCGTCAGGTTGTACGTCGAGCCCGACTTCGTCGTCGTGAGCGTCACCGTGCCGCTGTACTGCGTGTTGCCGGTGCCGTTCTCGATGGCCTGGTACTCCCAGAGCTTCTTGCCGGTCGCGGCGTCCGTCACGACGTGCAGCTCGTTGGGGGTGCCGTCCTCCTGGAGGCCGCCGACGACCGTCTCGTAGGCCAGGGTCGGGGTGCCCCCGGCCAGCCAGACGACCTTGCGCGGGGCCTGGTCGGTGACCGCCTTCTCGGCGCCCTTCGACGCGGCGGCGCTCAGCGCCTGCTTCTGCGCGGTGGCCGGCTTCACCTCGGCCTTGGTGTTCACCCCGGTCAGCCGGGCACGCGAGGCGCGGCTGACGGCCTCCGTCTTCCCGGCCGGGGAGGTGGCCACCACGAGGTCGCCGCCGAGCACCGGCAGACCGTCGTAGGTGCGCTCGTAGCGGGTGTGCAGCGTCCCGTCGCGGTCCTTGACCACGTCACGGACGACGAGTTTCTCCTTGGCGCCGAGGCCCAGTCCGTCGGCGGCCTGTGCCGTCTTCGCACTTGCCTCACGCAGCAGTTGGGCCCGCTGGGCGGGCGTCAGCTGCGCGGGAAGCGCGCCGGGGTGGACCTTGCCCGCCACCGGCTGCGCGGCAGGCGCGGGGGCCGCCGAGGCGACCCCCGTCTGCACGGCGGCGGTGAGCAGGGCGGAGACGGCGAGCAGGGCGCCACCGGTGGCGGCGGCGCGTCTCGGGGAGGTTCGTCTCAAGGGAAGGACTCCTTCTACGGGCCGCGGGCAAGCGGCCGGCGGGGGATGACCAGACCGCGAACGGGGGCGGTGGGACGAAGGCCCTCGTCGTGGCCGAGGGAAGAGTGGCAGTCCGCCGGGGTACTTGTCAGGGGCGCTTCAGGAGGTTGGCGGATTCCGTTCGTCTCCCGGACTCCGGCCACCGCTATACGGACCCGTGCCGGGAAAAGACTTGGGAAAGAGTCCACGCCACCCGGCGCCCGAAGTGCCCGGCTTGGGAGGTCATGACATGAACCTGCAATGCGGCCGCGACAAAAAAGGCCCCCACTTGCCCCGCTGTTCCGCTTCGTCCGTGTGGGGCAGCGCGCTACGCGCATAGACCGGAGGTTTGAGCCCCGCCCGGCCGGATATCGACCTCTCCGCCCGCAGGGGGAGAACCGGCCCGGATGCGCGTCCGGAGGACACGCCGGGAATCCAGGGCGTGCCCTCCGCGATCGGGCGCCTCACCTGCGTGTGGCGAGTGAGGCGCCGTATGCGGCACGCGATCCGGGAGGCGCGAGTGACCTCGCTCGCCCGGCTCATCGGTACGCCTGAGTCCGGAGCGGCGCAAGGGAGAGGTGAGGTGCTGGAACGAGAGGCGCGCACCGCGTCGGTGCGGCGAGGGACGGGCGAGGGAGCGCGGTGGACGGGCCGTGGCCCCGCCGGGTGGAGGTGGAGCGGGTGTGCGGGCGCGGGAGAGCGGCGCCTCGACGCGGGACCTGTCGGCAGGGGAGGGGCCCGGTGTCCGCGGCCGGCCGCGCTCCGCCCGCCCGGGACCGTTGCCGGGCTACCGCGACACCCCACCGGGCCCGGCGCCGACAGCCCTCGCGCATCGCTGTACTGGCGCCCCCGGGAGTCACCCTCACGTGCCTTCCGGGGTCGCCCTCAAGGGAAGGCGCCGCCTGGCGAAGCCGCCGTCAGGCTCACCCTCGGCCGGAGGGCGGCGGCATCGACGGCGCGACCCGGCGGCCCGGGACACGACGGAGCCGTGCGGTGCGCTTCGTGCGCCGCACGGCTCCCGGGCCCGCCCGTCTACTCGTCGTAGTGCGTGGGCGGGTAGGGCGAACGGTCCTTGCGGGCCTGGAGCTGGTCGGGCGTCAGCTCGCCCTGCCTGACCTCCTTGTCCACCTCCGTCTTCTCCTCGCGGTACTGCTCGCTGTCGGTCAGCCGCGTACGGGGGCGCGTGTCCGTGGCCGGTGGCACCTGCGCGGGGTTGTAGGCATCGATCCCCTCGGCGACCCGCTCGTCCTCGGTGCGCTCGGCGAGGCGGTCGTCGTCGGGCCTGCGTGGCATCCCGCGCGTGCCCTCGTTGGTGTGGGGCTGCTCGCGACGGTGCTTGGACATCGGTGGCCTCCTGGGGTTCGCGCGGCGGGCGTGCAGGCTGCTCGCGCCTCGTTCAAGCCTCCCACCGGTGGAAAACCTGTCAAACGCTGAGGAAAGCCGTGCGCCATGTCCGGGCCGGGCCGGCGTGACACCCCACCGGGACGCGTTCGGCACGCGCTCGGGACGCGCTCGGGATGCGCTCGCGGGCGCGTCGGCGGAGCCTGGGCAGTGCAGGCCGGGCGGCCGGCCCCGTACGCCTTCGCGCGGCGGGTGAGGATCAGGGTGTACGCCGCGCGCGCACGCCCAGGGGAGCGTGCAGGTCCATGCGTCAGTACGAAGGTCCCGCCCTGCTCGTGGCGGAGGGAGCCGGTCCGGCCGCGACGGAGATCGACGTCGTCGTGGCGGTCACCGTGCGGGAGCCCGTGGACGGTGCGGAGGGCGAGGGGGAGCCCTGGAGCGCCACCCTGGAGTCCGCGACGGGCAGTGGCGCCCTGTCAGGGCTGGCCGGCCGCGCCCTGATCCTGCGGTTGCCCGACGGCGGAGAAGGCGAGGTGCTCGTCGACTGGGTCGGCGGCGACACCGGCGACTCGGCCCGCGCCACGGGGAACGGTGCCGCCCCGTTGTGAGGCCGGCGGTGGGACTCGGCCCGCGCGCCACGGGGAACGGTGCCGCCCGGTCGTGAAGCCGGCGGGTCGCGGCCGTGTCACGGTGCCTCCGTGGTGGCGTGACCGGCGAAGTTTGCGCATCCTGCATCTTTGCCTACCATGCAACATGTGACGAACACCGAGACGCGGCCGGGGCTGCGGGAGCGCAAGAAGCAGGCCACCCGCAACGCCATCGCCGAGGCCGCCGTGCGGCTCGCCGCCGAGCACGGGGCGGAGAACGTCACGGTCGAGGCCATCAGTGAGGCCGCGGGCGTCTCCCCGCGCACCTTCTTCAACTACTTCAGCGGCCACGACGACGCGTTCGTCATGATCGACGACGAGGTCGGCGCCCGGATCAGGCAGTACGTGCGCTCGGCCCCCGCCGACCGCGCCCCGCTCGACATCGTCCACGCGGCCCTCAGCGCCGAACTCGGCGCCTTCGAGGACCGGCAGGAGCTGTGGGCTTTGCAGGCGAAGGTGCTCCAGCGTTCCCCGCACCTCGTCCTGCGCGGCATCAACGCGCACATGGCCGACGAACAGGCCCTGGCCAGGGCCCTCATGGACTGGCTCACGGGCGCCCCCGCCAGCGGTACGGCCGCGCGGGAACCGGCCGGTCCCGGGGGCGGCGGACCGCAGGGGCCGCCGGGACAGGGCGGCCACGACCTCGACCTCTACCCCCGGCTGCTGGCGGCGGTCGCGCACACGGCGGTACGCGTCGCCGTCGAGCACTGGTGCGCGCACCCCGAGGAACACGCGCTGGTGGCCACCTTCCACGAGGTCTTCGCCCAGTTGGCCGAAGGGCTGCCGGAGCCGCCGGAGAACGGCCGGGCCCAGCGGGGCTCCTGAGCCCCGCCGGGCCGCCGCCGCTCCGCCCGCCGGGGCGACGGAGGCCGGCCCGGCGCCGCCACCCCCGCGAACACCACGACCGGGCACCGGACCGGCCCCGGGAGCCGGGCTCGACGGCTCGCGCACACGGCCCGGCCCACCAGCCGGCCCCCGCACGTCCAGCGCCGCGCCGAACCGCTTCCGCACGGGTCCGGCCGCCGCCCCACCGGGCCCGTCGCACGGCCCGGCACCATCCACCCCCGCGTACTGCTCAGTACCTGAAGAAGGACACCGTGACCGCAACGCAGGCGCCCGAGAAGGCGCCGACCTCCATGGACAACCGGCAGATACTCCAGGCGATGTCCGGCCTGATGGCGGGCATGTTCGTCGCCATCCTCGCGAGCACCATCGTCGCCAACGCCCTGCCGCGCATCATCGCCGACCTCGGGGCCAGCCAGTCCTCGTACACCTGGGTCGTCACCTCCGAGCTGCTCGCGATGACGGCCACCGTCCCGCTCTGGGGCAAGCTCGCCGACCTCTTCAACCAGAAGCTCCTGCTCCAGCTCTCGCTGAGCCTGTTCGTGGTCGGCTCCCTCGTCGCGGGCTTCTCGCAGGGCGTCGTCACCCTCATCCTCAGCCGCGTCATCCAGGGCGTCGGCGCGGGCGGTCTCACCGCGCTGGCCCAGATCGTCATGGCCGCCGTGATCCCGCCGCGCCGGCTCGGCAAGTACGCCGGTATCTTCGGCGCCGTCTTCGCGATCGGCACCGTCGCCGGGCCCCTGGTCGGCGGTGTCCTCGTCGACACCTCGTGGCTCGGCTGGCGCTGGTGCTTCTTCATCGGTGTGCCCTTCGCCCTGGCCGGCATCGTGCTGCTCCAGCGCACCCTGAAGCTGCCGACCGTGCGCCGCGAGGTCAGGATCGACTGGCTCGGGGCCTTCCTCATCGTGGCCGGCATCTGCTCCCTGCTGATCTGGACCTCCCTGGCGGGCAACGACTTCGACTGGGCCTCTTGGCAGACCGCCGCGCTCGTCACCCTCGGCGTGGTGCTGCTGCTCGCCGCGGTCCTCGTGGAGTCCCGGGCCGCCGAGCCGGTCATCCCGCTCGGCATCTTCCGCAACCGCACCGTGACGCTCACGACCGTCGCGAGCTTCTTCGTCGGCATCGCGATGTTCGCCGGGTCCGTCTTCCTCTCCCAGTACTTCCAGGTCTCGCTCGGCAAGAGCCCGACCGTCGCGGGCCTCATGAGCCTGCCGCTCATCGGCGGTCTGCTGGTGTCCTCCACCGTCGCCGGGCAGATCATCAGCGCGACCGGCAAGTGGAAGGCCTACCTGATCGCCGGCGGTGTCGTCATGACGGCCGGTCTCGGCCTGCTCGGCACCATCGGCGCCGACACCTCCTTCGGCACCCTCAGCATCTACATGGCCGTCATGGGGATCGGCGTCGGCATGCTGATGCAGAACCTCGTGCTCGCCGCGCAGAACGACGTCGACGCCCACGAGCTGGGCGCCGCGACCTCCGTCCTGTCCTTCTTCCGCAGCCTCGGCGGCACCATCGGCACCAGCGTCCTCGGCGCGATCCTCGCCAACCGGGTCGCGAGCGAGATGACCAAGGGGCTCAAGGACGCCGGGGTCCCCGCGCAGGGCGGAGGTGACGGCGGGGGCGCCGTGCCCGACATGACGAAGCTGCCCGCACCGCTCAAGGAGATCGTCGAGCACGCCTACGGAGTCGCGACCGGCGACCTGTTCATGGTCGCCACGCCCTTCGCCTTCCTCGCCCTGGTCGCGGTCCTCTTCATCAAGGAGAAGCCGCTCAAGACGACGAGCGGCATGCAGCGACTGGCCGCCGAGGAGGAGGCCGCGGCACGGGACACGGACGAGGCGGCGCGGACCGCCCCCGAGGACGCCGCCCCCGTCGACGCGGCCCCGGTCCCCGCGCCGCGCGAGCCGGCCGACCTCGGGAAGCGCTCCACCTCCTCCCCGACCACCGACTGACCCCGTCCGTCCGCTCGTGGGGCCCGCACCGTCACCCGGCCGTGCGGGCCCCACAGGCGTACCGCAACCCGGCGGACGCGACGGCGCACGGAGCGAGAAGGGCGGGCGCCGCGATCCCGGCGCGGACCGCGCGGCGGGAGGCTCTAGCCTCGTGCCATGGACTACGACGAGCAACAGCGCGACATCATCCTGCGCATCATCGGCCTGCTCACCGCCTCCGCCGAGTGGATGCGGGAGGCGGGCACCGAAGCGGAGGACGAGGACGACCTGAGCCGCCTGGGACTCGTCGGTGACCTCATCAAGGAGGTCCTGCCCGCCGTGGAGATCCCGGAGCAGACCCCGGTCTCCGAACTCGGCACCGTCATCGGCGAACAGATGAGCGTCGCCCTCACCCGGCTCGCCGCCGGATTCGTCTTCACTTGGTCCGAACTCGCCGAGGTCCACGACAGCGGCCGCACCGATCTCGGCTCCGCCGACGTCCTGCGCGAGATGGCCCTCCAGATCGAGAGCCACCGCGGCGAGGGCCCGCGGCCGGGCCCCGGCGACGAGGACGCCTGAGCCGATGCGCCCTCCGCGGCCCGAGGCCGGACAGCACACACCCGCCCGGGAGGCGCCGGGCCGGGACGCGGGCCGGGACGCGCCCGCCCAACGGGCGTCGGGCCGGGGTCTCCACGTTCTCGTCCTCGGCGGCACCACCGAGGCCCGCGCCCTGGCCGCCGCCCTCGATCCGCGGCCCGGGACGCGGGTCACCACCTCGCTCGCCGGCCGGGTCACCGCGCCCGCCGCCCTGCCCGGTGCCGTCCGCGTCGGCGGCTTCGGCGGCCCCGGGGGCCTCGCCGAGTGGCTGCGCGCGCACGAGGTGGACGCCCTGGTCGACGCGACCCACCCCTTCGCCGGCACCATGAGCGGCCACGCGGCGAGCGCCGCCGCGCGCACCGGCACCCCGCTGCTGGTCCTGCGCCGCCCCGGCTGGCGGGAGCAGCCCGGTGACCGCTGGGAATGGGTCGACTCCGCCGAGGAGGCGGCCCGCCGCCTGAGCGCGTACGGCCCCAGGGCGCTGCTCACGACCGGCCGCGGCAGCCTCGCCGCGTTCGCCGCGATCGACACCCACCACTTCCTCGTCCGGGCCGTGGAGGAGCCGCGACCGCCCACCCCCCGCCACCTGGAGGTCCTGCTCGACCGGGGGCCCTACACGCTGGAGGCGGAACGCGCGCTGCTGCGCGAACACCGGGTCGACGTCCTCGTCACCAAGGACAGCGGCGGCACCGCGACCGCCGCCAAACTCACCGCCGCCCGCGAACGCGGACTCCCCGTGCTGATCGTCCGCCGCCCCGCCCCGCCCGCCGGTGTCCCCGTCACCCACGACGTGCCGCAGACCCTGGAACAGCTGGCGCGGATCATCCGGCCGACCAGGCCCGCGGCGGGGGAGTGGACCGCCGGGAGCACCTGAGCCACGGGTCCACCCACCACTCCCACGCACGTGATCCCACTCGCCGTCCGCCGTCAGTCGCCCCCGCCACCGGCTGCTCTCACCAGCGACCGGGGCGGGCTGCCGCGTCCCTCCGCCGTCCCGTCGCCGAGGTCCTCGGCCACCAGGCGCTTCGCGATCGAGTCCACGGCCGCCCGCAGATCCGCACCGCTCGGCCGGCCCTGATCCCGCTCCAACTGCCCGCGCAGCCAGTCGGCCCACGCCCGGGTGATGGTGTCCGCCTCCCGCTTCCCCGCGGCGGTGTGCGACAGCAGTGAGCCCTCCCGGGTCAGATAGCCCTCCTCGACCATGCGGTCGAACACGGGGAAGAGCACCTCCGGCGGGATTCTGCGGCGCGAGGCGATCACCCCGATGCTCGCGAAACCCACGAGCCGTGTGAACAGCTCGACCTGCATGACCGCCCAGGCCCCCGCCCTGTCCAGCCGTGTTTCGGAGCCGTCCACCAGTTTGCGCGCCGTGTCCGGGCGGGCCGCGAGCAGCAGCTTCGCCACGGCCAGTTCGAGCAGCGGCCGCGAGTCCGCGCCCGAGGGGGAGGCGAAACCCTCACCCATGTCGGAGGACCCCAGGCGGGAGCTGTCGCGCAGCTTGACCTCCTTGAGGAACAGCGCGACCAGGAACCCGAACACGGCGACCGGCACCGTGCACAGGAACACGGTCTGGAGGGACTCCGCGTAGGCGTGCACGAGCGGACCGCGCGCGGCTCCGGGCAGCGCGTGCAGGCCCTCCGGGCTCCGCGCCGCCCGCGACAGCGTCACCGGGTCCAGCCGTCCCGCCCCGGCCGCCTCCCGCACCCCGTCCCGCAGGTGCGGGGTGAGGGAGTTCGCGTAGATCGTGCCGAACACGGCGGTGCCGAAGGAACTGCCGAGCGTCCGGAAGAAGGTCACGCCCGAGGTCGCCGTACCGAGGTCGGAGTAGTCCACGGTGTTCTGCACCGCGATCGTCAGCACCTGCATGGACAGACCGATCCCGGTGCCCAGCACGAACATGTACAGCGACTCCAGGAACACCCCCGAGTCGTTGTCCATGGTCGACATCAGGAACAGCCCGAGCCCCATCACGAGCGTCCCCACGACCGGGAACCACCGGTAGTGACCGGTCTTGCTGACGACGTTGCCGCTGAACACCGAGGCGATGAGCAGCCCGATCACCATGGGCAGCGTCCGCACCCCGGAGATCGTCGCCGAGTCCCCGTCCACGTACTGCAGGTACGTCGGCAGGAAGGTGAGCGCGCCGAGCATCGCGAAACCCACCACGAAGCTGAGGATCGCGCACACCGTGAACACCGGGTTGGCGAACAGCCGCATCGGCAGCATCGGCTGGGCGGCGCGCGTCTCCACCCAGCAGAACAGCGCGAGCGCCAGGACGCCGCCCGCGAACAGCCCGATGACGGTCGCCGACCCCCACGCGTACTGGTTGCCGCCCCAGCTCGTCGCGAGGATCAGCGCGCTCGCCCCGATCGCGATCAGCGCGATCCCGAGGTAGTCGATGGCCGGTTTGACCGCCGACTTCACCGCCGGGATGTTCCGCGCCGCCGCGATGACCACCACGATCGCGATGGGCACGTTGACGTAGAAGGCCCAGCGCCAGGTCAGGTGGTCGGTGAACACCCCGCCCAGCAGCGGCCCGACGACCGTCGCCACCCCGAAGACCGCCCCGATCGCGCCCTGGTACTTCCCGCGTTCCCGTAGCGGGATGACGTCGGCGATCAGCGCCATCGCCGTCACCATGAGGCCGCCCGCACCGATGCCCTGAACGGCCCGCCACAGGATCAGCAGCAGCATGTTCGAGGCGAGACCGCACAGGAAGGAACCGGTGATGAAGATGATCGCGGAGATCTGGAAGACGACCTTGCGGCCGAAGAGATCGCCGAACTTGCCGACCAGGACCGTCGCCACCGTCTCCGCCAGCAGGTACGAGGTCACCACCCACGACATGTGCTCGGCGCCGCCGAGGTCCGAGACGATCGTCGGCAAGGCGGTGCCGACGATCGTCTGGTCGAGGGCGGCCAGCAGAATGCCCAGCACGATGGTGGCGAAGACGATGTTGCGCCGGCGCCGCTCCAGGACGGGCGGCTGCGGCGGCGCCGGACTCGGGACACTCTCGCGCGCGGTGGTCACATCGGCCAGCCTCACACCGCGTCACCTGGCCCGCACGGCGGAACGGTCCGCATGGCGGAGGCGCCCCGGAGTGCGCGCCGGACGGCCGGGGCCCGTGTCCGGGCCGGGTCTCAGCCCTCCCGGCGGCGCCGCAGCAGGTACGTGTCCATGATCCAGCCCTTGCGCTCGCGCTCCCGGGCGCGCAGCTCCACGATCCGCGGCGCGACCTCCCGCAGCGCCCCGGAGACGAGCACCTCGTCCGGGGTGCCCAGGTAGGCGCCCCAGAAGATGTCGAGGTCCTCCCGGTCCGCGTACGCGAGGAACCGCTGGTGCGCGTCGAGCATGACGACGACGTCCTCGGCCTCCTCGGGAAGGCCCTCCGCGAGCCGGCGTCCCGTGGTGACCTGCACCGCGCCACCCACCCGGTTCAGGCCCGTGCGGTGCCGCGCGGCCAGCGTGGACACCGAGCTGATCCCCGGCACCACCGTGCACTCGAAGGCGACCCCACCGCGCTCGCCCACCTCGGCGAGCATCCCGAGCGTGCTGTCGTACAGCGCGGGATCGCCCCACACGAGGAAGGCGCCCGTACCGTCCTCGTCCAGCTCCTCACGGATCAGCCGCTCGAAGATGTCGGCCCGCCGCGCCCGCCACGCGTCCACCGCCGGGGAGTAGGCGCTGCCCTGCGCCCGCCGGTCCCGCTCCGGGTCCCGCGAGCGCACCACCCGCCAGGAACCGTCCTGCGGCAGATGCGCGGAGAGCATCCCGAGCCGCAGATCACTCAGGTCCGCCTTCTCCTCGCCCTTGTCCAGCAGGAAGAAGACCTGGGTCTCACGCATGACGCGCACGGCCTGGAGAGTCAGCTGTTCGGGATCGCCCGCGCCGATCCCGATCACATGAATGGTTCGCACGCCCCCGAGTGTGCCGTACGCCCCGCGCCCCGCTCCCAGGGGTCCGCGCGCCTCAGCCCTCCGCTCGCAGGCGGGGAGCCTCCGCCGCCGCGTCGACCGCCTGGGGCAAGACGCCCCCACCCTGTCCCTCGACCCGCCCCGCAAGCGCTCGCGCCCACCCGCCGAGCCCGGCGAGATCCAGACCGTACGGGGACGGCGTCCCGGTCCCGGCGCTCCACTCCCCGAGCCCGGCGGCCCCGCGCAGCAACAGCCGGGCGCCCCCCTTGTCGTTGCCACGAGCCACGTGGGTGAGACCGACGGCGAGCTGGGCGAGCGCGCGCCACAACCCGCGTTCCCGGGGTGGACCGCTCTTCCACGCGTCCTCGAACACCTCGTGGGCGTGGAACGGCTTCCCCGCGTCGAGCAGCGCCTGCGCCTCGACGACCGTACGCTCGGGGGTCCGCACCACCCCCTCCGGCTGCCGCTCCACCCCGCCCGGCGCCCCGTGCTCCAGGGGCCGGCCGAGCCCGTCCCTGGGCCGCGCGTTCCGCGCCCGCCCCTCCTCGTCCCGGTCCCGGCCCTCAGGTGTCCGCGCAGTACTCATCCGGCCATTGTCCGCCCGCCCTCCCGTGTCACAAAGCCCCTCGGACGTGCGGTAATGTTCTTCCTGCACGACACGCGGGACACCCCGCGCGACGGGCATCGGGACGTGGCGCAGCTTGGTAGCGCACTTGACTGGGGGTCAAGGGGTCGCAGGTTCAAATCCTGTCGTCCCGACTGGAGACAGTCGCAGGTCAGGGCCGGTTTCGGAGGTATCCGAAACCGGCCCTCGGTCATTCTCGGGGACCAGTTGGGGACCGGCGCCCTTGACCGGGTTCGGCGGGGCACGACGAGCGGGCTCGCCGGCGAGCGAGGTGCGCGTAGCACGCTGAGGTGTGCGGAGAGCGCCGCCCCGGCGGCCGTGGTCTGGTGTACGCCGGGCGGACGGGGCCGGCTTCAGACACGCGGCCGGGGTCCTTGACGGAGGGTCAGCCGTTGATGACGGGCCACACCTCGGCGAGGCTCCGCGCGTCTGTCGCGTGGGTCTCGAACGTGACGACGCGGATGCCGTCCGCGCGGCGCGCCAAGGCGAAATGGACAGCCGTCCGCTCGATCTCCGAGCCGTCGGCCCGACGCCGGGACCAGAGCGAGTCGATGGCCGCGCCGTCCTTGTTGAAGATCACGGCGCGACGGTCCAGCACGACACTGTCGGCGTACCCGGCGGCGTGGAGCCGCGCCGTCATGGCCGTGAAGGCGCGGACGACGTCCTCGTCCGTCTCTGCCAGGGTGACGGGGCCGAGGTCGTTGCCGACCCAGAGCGGCGAGCCCCAGAAGCCGGAGATGAAGGCTGGGTCGCTGCCGCCACCGACCGCCTCGATGAAGGCCGGCATGTACTCATCGCTGAACCAGTGCATGAACTCTTCGTACGCGCCGTCGAGGCCGGCGCTCGTGAGGGTCTCGGACATGATGCGTTCCCCTTCTTCCCTGGACGGGCCCGGATCGCCGTCTTGGCGACCGGTCCTGCCGTTCAGCATGACATAGGCGTCAGCGTAACGCTTACGTCGCAGCTCCCGGCCGTCGGGCGGCGCCGTTCGCGGGGGCGAGACGCCGGAGTGGAGCGACTCTGGCACGGCCTGACAGAACCGAGTATGTTTTACGTATGTCTTTGTTGGGAGCGGCGCGGTACGGGGTCGATCAGGCGCCGGGAGGCATCTCGGTGGTCCAGGAGCTCCTGAACACGACCTCGAAGGGCAAGCCTCGCCTGCCTGACCTGTTGGGCGAGGGGGCCCTCGCGTCGGAATGGCTACAGGAAGTCCGGGGGGCGGCGATGGGCGGTGCTTCGCAGTCGTCCCTCGCTCCTCTGCGCGAGACCGATCTCCGGAGGCTGCGGGCTCTCCGGGAGGCTGTCGTCGCGTCCGTCACGGGTTCCCCGGCTGCGGGCATCCGGACCGACGTCGAGCTGTCCATGGACGCCGCGGGTCTGGTGGACGTGGTCCACCCCGAGCGCCCTGTCGCGTGGATCTTGTCGACCGTCATGGTGGAGGCGCTCCTCGCTCAGCGCTCCGGCGACTGGCGGCGGCTGAAAATCTGCGCCAACCCGGACTGCGACCTGAGCTTCTTCGACCGTTCCCGCAACAGGAGCGGCGTATGGCACGACGTCCACGTGTGCGGCAACGCCATCAACCTGCGGGCGTCCCGCTCTCGACGCCGCGCCGGGACCTCCGCCGCCAACTCCTGAAGGAAGGCGGAACCGTGTACCCACGTGACGGAACCGGGCCGAGTTCGCGGCCTTCGCCCATCCGGAGCGGCTGGTCGGCGCGTTCCGGCTGACGAGAGCGAAGGGCGCCGGACGGCCCACCGCTTGGAGGGGGGCGGGAGCGAGTCAGGTCGGCGGGGCGAAGGGCGGGCCAGGTGTACTGATCACGAGCGTTGTCACCACCGGCCGGGCTTGGTCATGGCGAAGACCTCCGGTGTGGTGGAGCTTTCCTGGCATCCGGGCACGCACCAGACCGGAGGGCTTCGTGTCCCACCACCGTGACGCCTGGCTTGCCGTTCACGGCGGGCGAACCCTGGTCCGACGTGTCCGCGTGGCCCGGTCGCCCGGTCGCCCGGTCGCCCGGTCGCCCGGTCGCCCGGTCGCCCGGTCGCCCGGTCGCCCGGTCGCCCGGTCGCCCGGTCGCCCGCGCGTGCCGTGGCCGAGACGGGCGTATCCCGGCCGACCGCCCGCAACTGGGTCCGGCGGTGGCGGGCGGAGGGCGACAGCGGGCCGCACGACCGCTCCAGCCGGCCGCGAACCACCCCGTACGCGCCCCACCGCAGATCGAGTCCCCAGGTCTGCCGTCCGCGAACCGGCCGTGAATGCGGCCCGGCACGCATCGGCCAGAATCCTCGGGCCGCTCCGCCGACAGGTTGCCTTCGATGAGCTTCTTTATGGACGAGAAAGGCTCGCGGAAGCCGCCGTGCGTGCGTCCCGCCTCGCTGATGACCTTCCGTACCCTGACAGAGATCTGTCCAAGCTGTCGCCGTCATCGCGACGCGCGGTCGGTGATGCGCAGCCGGTGTTTATCGGGCTCGACTGGCGATGGTGCGTCCATGCCGTCCGCTCTTCCGTCCTTCCGTCCTTCCGCTGGGCATCGCACCGTCATCAAGCTTGCAGACGCTCCGAAGCCGGTTTATATTATGGTCATCATCAAAAGTAAGGGCGGCGCCATGTCGGCATACCTCATCACCCACCTCCGCATTCCGGGTGGAATTCCCAACGAGGAAGGGCTGTCCTACCTCGAACAGGTGGAGGACACGCTCGCCCCGTTCGGTGGCGCCTACCTGGCACAGGGCGCCCCGGCCGTGATCAAGGAGGGCGCGTGGGAGGGTTCCGTCGTCCTGATCGAGTTCCCCGACCGCGAGGCCGTCGAGAGGTGGTACGAGTCCGAGGCCTACCAGCGCATCCTGCCGCTGCGCACCCGCAGTTCGATCGCGGACACCGTCATCGTGGACCAACTGCCGAAGGACTTCACGGTAAAAGGGTTCGTCGCCTCAGTTCGGGCCAAGATCGCGGCTTCCGCATAGTTCTGGGAAATGTCCGTCCAGCGGCGGAGGTGGGCACGTTCCGGCCTGGCCGGATTTGCGGTCGAAGGTGAAGGAAAGAGTGCTGAGAGCGCACCTGGCCCCCGTCTTTTCCTCTGTCGGTGACAGTTCGGCGACAGGTTGAATCGAGGGCCAGTCAGCCGCCCTCGCGGCTGACCGTATTCGGCGCGGGGTTCACTCGTATCCGACACCGCTCCTCGGATATGACGACGCATGAGGGCCGCCCCGCGCGGCGGCCCGTGCTCCCGCCGTATTCGCGGGAGTCGCCAGTGCGCGGACACGAAAACGAAACGCGCTTGGCGTCCCTCTTGCGGTAGGCCGAGGGGTGCTCGCTGCCCACTCCGCAGCGGCGCAGCCGTCCCTCGCTGTCGTGCGGTGCACCGGACGGCGCGATGACGTGGCCGGGGCCCCGAAACGTGAATCGTGGGGCATGCCCCCGTCCCGCCGTCAGACTTCTGCGGGTAGGGTGCGGCATTCCGCCTCCGGTTGCTGCCGGAGAGCGTACGCGGACACGACCGGGCTGACCTTCGTGGCGCTCTCCAGTGTCCTCTTCTCCACGTTCTCTTCTCCACCGGCGGGCCCCGTCAGGCGAGTCCTCGCCTGCGGAACGGGTGTCCGTCTCGTCGACGGCGCCGGAGTCATCGCCCCACGCGGCATGGTGCGAGAACTCGCCGAGTCCTGAGGGGTGGACGACGGCGAACTCCGTGTTCCTCACGGGAGACCCTCCGGTCGCGCGCCGCACCGGTATCCCCGCCGGGTCCTACGGGTGGCGGCGCTGCACGGGGTCGCCGCGAGTGGCACCGTAATGGTCCGCATGTGGTTACTTCGGGCTCGGGTTGAGCAGGTTGAGCGCCTCCGCGGCAGCGCGTCGCAGGACCTCATCCGCCAGGACGGGATCGGCCAGTGCCCGGGAGATCTGAACGGCGCCGGCCATCATGGCGAACGCGGTGAGCACGAGGGGTCTGGCGGCCGTGGGGTCCGTGGGGGACAGCCGTGCTCCGAGCGCGTCCAGGAGTGTGGTCAGGCCGTCGGTGTAGGACCGCTTGGCGTCCGTGGAGCAGCGGCCGATCTCGTCGAGCAGCGCGGCCGAGGGGCAGCCGTGCGCGCGGTCGTCCCGCTGTTCCGTGGACAGGTAGTAGCGGACGAACTCCTCGATGCCGCTCCGCCCGGGTGGGAGCGTGTCGACCGCCTGCTGCTGGCTGTCGAGCTGGGCGGCGAGGGCGTGGGCCACCAGATCGCCCTTCGAGGAGAAGTGCTTGTAGAACGCACCGTTGGTCAGGCCCGCGTCCGTCATGATCGCGGCGATGCCGGTGCCGTCGATGCCGCTCTCTTTGAACAGCCGGCCGGCTGACTCAAGGATGCGCTGCCTGGTCGCGTCCTTGTGCTCCCTGGTGTGCCGCACGGTGGCCTCCTTCGTGGACCTGTGGACTGTCGCCTGCTTGCCGCCGCCAGTCTATTGGATTACAGTCATAATCTAAATGGGAGTGCGCCCCTCGTCTCGCTGTCGAGTAGCAGGTGGCGTCCCGTGTCCCGGGGCGGTCCGTTCCTCGCGGCGCCCCGCAAGGAGAACAGCGATGACCACTTACGCCACCGTCAAGACGCAGACCGTCGAGGCCGCGAACGGTGTCACCTACGCCTACCGCGGTGTCGGGAACCCGGCGGACGACCGGCCGTTGGTGCTGCTACAGCACTTCCGCGGCAATCTGGACAACTGGGACCCCGCTCTGGTGGACGCGCTGGCACGGGGCCGGCGGATCCTCACCTTCGACAACCGGGGTGTCGGCGCGACCAGCGGCAGTACCCCGCACACCGTTGCCGCGATGGCCGAGGACGCCGTCGAGTTCATCACCGCGCTCGGGCTGACGCGGGTCGACCTGCTGGGCTTCTCCCTCGGCAGCTTCGTCGCCCAGGAGATCGCCCTGATCCGCCCCGAACTGGTCAACCGGGTCGTCATGGCCGCCTCCGCCCCGCAGGGCGCGGCAGGGATGCACGGCTGGGCGCCGGAAGTCATCAAGGCCGTCGGCGCGGAGGCCCCCTCCGCGGAGGACTATCTGAGCGTCTTCTTCACCTCGGCCGAAACCGGGGCGCCAGTCGCCGGGCGTGTCTTCACGAGCCGTACCGAGGGCCACGACGCCCCGACCACGTGGGCGACCCGGCTGGCGCAGTATGACGCCGTCACGCACTGGGGCATCCCCAACCACGCCCAGTTGCAGCGTCTGCAGGGCATCACCCAACCGGTGTTCGTCGCCAACGGAGACAGCGATCCGATGATCCTGCCCCGTTACTCGCACCTGCTCGCCGGCCTGCTGCCCAACGCCGAGATCAAGATCTACCCCGATGCGGCGCACGGTTTCCTCTTCCAGTACCACGAGGAGTTCGCCGCCGACGTCGCCGCCTTCCTGGACAAGTGACCGCGCTCGCCGGGAAGGAGAGCGCGGCACCCTTCCGCGCCGCTGCCGACGCGGAGCCCGCAGGGGACCTTGACAAGGCTCCCGTCGGCCGGTCCGCGCCTGTCCGGGACCGGATCACCCCGCGAGCCCTCCCCGTCGGCGGCACCGGGAGCCGTCGGCGCCGTCGCCGCCCATCTTCACGGCCTCAAGGCGCTGTACGACCGGATGAGGCGGCGAACGCTGATCGCCGGTCGACATACCAGTGGGACGCCCGCAGCGGCCCGCCCGCAGGAAACCCTCGTAGTGGTCGGCGTCCTTCGGCGTCAGCCGGCGCACTTCCTGGGTCCCGCCGCCGGACCCACCGACGACCACGACACCGTCCGTACCGGTCGTGAGGCCCTTCCGTACCGGTCGTGACCCTTCCGTCGGATGCGTCCCGCCCACCGGGCCGCACACGGCCCAGACGGCCCAGACGGCAAAAGCGTTCCGCGCCGGGGGAGTTTGGTCCCGGCCCCGGTGCCGCGAAGAGCCCCCAGAACAAGTCTTGAGAAGTCCGGAAGCCCGGACGAGAACCTGATGACCCCAACCAGCTGGAGAGTGCGCATGTCCGAGAGCATCGCCGGAATCGAGATCCCCGACAGTGAACTGGTCCGCGCCGCGACCGAGGTGACTCGGGAGGCGGCCGACGACCCCGTGACCGGGGACACGTTGTTCCACCACTCCCGGCGCGTGTTCCTGTGGGGGATGCTGAAGTCCAGGGCGCGGGGCATCGACGTCGACCCCGAACTCGCCTACGTCGGAGGTATGTTCCACGATCTGGGTCTGACCCGGGCGTACCGCACCACCGCGCAGCGCTTCGAGATCGATGGCGCGGACGCCGCTGCTGCCTTCCTGCGCGAGCACGGCCGCACCGAGGCGGAGGTCCGCGACGTCTGGCTCGCCATCGCCCTCCACACCACCCCCGAGGTACCGGTGCGCCTGGCGCCGGAGACCGGGGTGGTGACCCTCGGGGTCGAGACCGATGTACTCGGCCTCGACCTGGACCAGATCAGCGACGCCGACAAGCAGGCCGTGCTGCTGGCCCACCCGCGCCCCGATTTCAAGCGCCGGATTCTCCACGCCTTCCACGAGGGAATGGCCGATCGCCCCCACACCACCTTCGGCACCATGAACGACGACGTCCTCGCCTACTTCGCCCCGTCCTTCAGGCGCGAGAACTTCGTCGACATCATCCAGCGCAACGCCTGGCCCGAATAAGGGCCGCCGCGTCCCCGGGCCCGTGTCCCCGGGCCCGGGGGCCCGGACGTCTCCACAGCGTCCCCTGGCACCCCACCGCCGAACACCGGAGCGTCCGGTACCGGACGCTCCGGTGTTCGGCGGTGACCACCTCCACCGTCACAAGGGGAAGTACGTGAGTCTCCAGGGCGTGCGGGGCTCGTGCAGGGCTTTCGAGAGGCCGCGCACGGCGGCGCCGCACGGGCGGAGGACCTGTCCGAGAAGGAGTGGACCGCGCCCCGCGCAGCCAAGGGTGGGCCGGCCAGGCCGTGTTCACCCACACCGCCGAGCTGATGGCCACGCCCGTCGCCGCGGTGGACGGCGAACAGCCCGAGCCCATGGAACCGGTCGGTGCGGAGAAGCTCAACCAGCCTCGCGGCCGCGGCCCGTTCGGACCGGACGCCGGGCCCGGAGCGCTTGGCCGTAGGCGGTGGGGAGCGAGCTGGCCACCCTCTTGCCTCGGGCCGGACGGATCTCCATGGGCAGTACAGTCCCGTCCAGCGTCGCGTGCCGCAGGGCATGGAAGGCGAAGAGCGCAGGCGTCGCGTCAGCCGCTCTGCGAAATCCAGCGCGGCCTGTCAGGGCTCGGTACCGGCGGACGGGTGCGGGCAGCGGGCTCCCGGGACGGGGTCAGTCCCGGCCGGGCCGGGAGCGGCTCGGCAGCCGCCGCCCGCACCGACGCGGGGCCGCTGGCCGCGGTGGTGCCGAGCGGGACGGTCGAGGCCATAGCTCGGGCGCCTTCGGTACGCCGGGCGGTTCCGAGGTCACGTCACGATGCGGGAGGCGCGGCGAGCAGACTGTCGCGAACGGCTGTCAGGATCTCGTCGGAGAGGCCGTCGGGAGCGGTCGCGCGCGCCAGGACGATCGCCCCCACCATGGTGGCCAGGTCGACAAGCACGCGCTGTCGGGCCTTCTCGGCCTCCTCGTCGTCCGCGACGCAGCTCACCAGGCCCTCCACCATGCCGCGGAGACCGTCGAGGTAGGCCTCCCGGAGGTCGGACGTGCCCTGTTCCACGTGGGCCGCGTCGAAGGCGAGAGCTGCCACCGCACAACCCGTGCCGGGATTGTCGCGGTGGGACTCCGAGACATAGCCTTCCAGATACGCCCGGTAGGCCTCTTGGCGCCGCGTCTCGCCGTCAGCCCCGGGTTCGGGGCCGCGACTGTCCACGAGCGCCCGGTACTCCTCCTCACGCTGCGCGAACGCCACGCCGGTGGCACGGGCGACCAGATCGTCCTTCGAGGCGAAGTGGCGGTAGAAACCACCGTGGGTCAGCCCAGCCGCCGCCATCACCTCGGGAACGCTGACCTTGTCGACGCCGACCTCGCGGATTCTGGCAGCCGTGACCTCAAGGATGCGCCGGTGGTTCAGTTCGGTCTGCGCCTTGGAAACGCGCGGCATCGGCGATCACCTCCGTTCGGACGTACCGGCTGGGTACGGTGTGGCCGATCCGCCGGAAGAGACCCCAGATTACAGCAATCATCTATATGGCGGAGCAGGCGCGGCCAGGGCGCAGCGGGCGGGGGAACGGCGCCGCAGGCACTCCGCGACGCGTCCCGGCGCGCCTCGGAGCACCCGGTCCGGGTGGGGCAGGGCGTTCCTGCCCCGCCCGTTGTCGCCCGGACCTGTTCAGCGGTTGACCTCACCACGAGGCTCGGCTTGTCGCCGTCTCACTCGTTCAGGAACTGGACGGCGTGCTTCAGGAACCGCTCCGGGTACTGAAAGTGGGCGCCGTGGCCGGCGTCCGGGTAGAGGATCACCTGTGCGTCGGGGATGTTCTGCCCCAGGTGGAACGAGTTGACCGTCGCGATCATGATGTCCCTGATCCCGTTGACAACCAGGGTCGGAATCGTGATGGCCTTCAGGTGCTCCAGCGGCTCGCCCTCCGCCGGAGGCTCCATGTAGGCCAGGTACGCCTCCCACTGAGCCTCGGCCACCTCGGGGGAGCTGAGCGGGTCCACGTCGACGGTCCGTTCGTGGCGGCGCTGCCAGAACTCCCGCCCGGCCTTCTTCGCCGCTTCGGACCGGCCGAAGAAGAGGAACACGAAGTCGTCCTGGTCGTGCACCGGCTTCGTGGCCACCGGCACCATCTCGGGGTCGATCGTCGTGTCGCCGCTGCGTGGGCCGGTGCCCAGCAGAAGCAGCTTGCGGACGAGCTGAGGGTGGCGCAACACCACTTCCTGCGCCTGGAAGCCCCCGATCGAGAAGCCCAGCAGGTCCACCACGGGGAGGCCGAGTGCCCTGATGACAGCGGCGATGTCGTCCGCCATGTCCTCGAAGCGGCGTCGCGGGGTACCCGACGAGCCGCCCACGCCGCGGCCGTTGAAGAGGATCACCTCACGCCCTTCGGCAAGGCCGTCCGTCATCAGCGGGTCCCAGTGGTCCAGGCCGCCGCGGAAGTGCTGGACGAAGAACAGCGGTGTCCCTTCCTTGTTGCCCCAGCGCCGGTAGGCGTAGCTGACGCCGTCGACCTCTATGTACTGGGTCGGCGCGGTGACGTGCGACACGTGCATGACGTTTCCTCTTCGACGCGGATCTCACGGGACTGCTCCCGATCGGCTTCGCTCGCCGGCCGGGCCCCTGGAGCGGCTGCCCCCGATTAATGATTATGACCATCATCTATAAAGTCAAGCGAGGGTGCCGGTCGACGGATCACTCGTCTCCGCCTGGAGTGGGGACCGGTGGTGTCCTGACGCCCGCCGGTGGTCCCCGTGTCATTCATGGGCTGGGAGAGGATCTTCCGGGGCGCGCGAGACGGTCGCGACGAGGCTGGGTGGACGCTGACCGGGGTTCCCCGTCGGTGCCGCGTCCTCCGGGGTGAGCGGCGGCGAACCCCCGGCCCAGCCCGCCGGCCACTGACCTGTGGCGGGGAAGCTGTGGACCGGAGACTCCGGCCTCCGCCGAACAGACGAGTCCGGTAAGGCGGGCCGGTGAACGACGAGTCCGGTACGGCGGGCCGGCGAACAGAGACACGCTGGGGGGCGGGCCGATCGCGCGGGGCAAAGGCGGGACGAGCCGCGGGAGAGCGAAGCCGTCCTCCGGAACACGTGCGGTGCGCTGGGGGAGGGAAGGAGTGCGTGCCGTACCCGAAGAGTGCTCCGGCACAGACGCGAACAGGGCAGTGACACACGCGTTGTTGTGCGTCCCGGGGTCGGTTCGGTGGTGCCGCCGGCGGCCGTTGCGGTCCTGCCGTCGTGGGGCTCACCACCCCCCGGACCGGTGTAGACGACCACCGTGTCGTCAGGGGGCGCGCTTTCGGGCTGGTCCGCCTACGTCCATTCCGGTGACCTTGCCGATGAGGTAGTCGTAGAAGGGCAGGTGACCCGGTGAGGCGGAGGTCAGCAAAGGGACGTAGTACGTGCCCTTGAGATCTTGGGTGTGAAGTAGCCGTTGACGGCGCGGGGGTGAGGCGAAGGCCCGGGACTCGCTCCACGGGCGTGGAGTCGTGCGAGGCGTTCCCGTTCCAGCGCGCTTCGGTTGTGCCCGCGGCGGCCGCCGGGTGTGGCGCGCGAACGCGGCCGTCGGGGGCGCGCGGGACGCAGGGGCCGCGCTCACGCTCGCATCTGTGGGGGTGACGGCGCCCAGTCCCGGCGCGGTGGGCGCTGAGGGACAAAAGCCCTTCGGCCTCAGCGAGTTACTGCGCTCCGCAGGGCCCGGACCGCCCAGAGGACACAGGGGGACCGCACCCGTCCTGGCCGTACGCGTACGACCGCGGAGCAATCTGCGTACAAGTGGTGAGCGGCGGGATTACGGCATTGGGGACGGAGCCGCTGCCTCGGGTGTTTTACTCGGTTCCATGAATGAACAGATACGACTGGCGCGCGGCGCCGGGCAGTTGGCCGGTCGGACTGTGATGGTCGCTGGGGCGTCGAGCGGGATCGGTGCGGCCGCCGCGCGTCTGTTCGCCGCCGAGGGCGCGGCCGTCGTCGTGATGGCTCGTCGTGGGGACCGTCTGGCCCGGCTTGTCGAGGAGATCGAGGCATCCGGTGGCCGGGCGGCGGCCAGCGCCGGCGACGTGGTGCGGGCCGAGGACGTGGAGCGGGGCGTCGCCGTGGCTCTGGAGCGGTTCGGCGGACTCGACGGGGCCTTCAACAACGCCGGCTACGTCGGGTCCGTCTTCGGTCCGCTGCACGAGCAGCCGCAAGAGGACTTCGAGGAGATCATCGACGTCAACGTGCGAGGCACCTGGAACTGCCTGCGCCACCAGATACCCGTCATGCTGGCCGCCGGCCGGGGGGCGATCGTGAACACGGCGAGTCCGGCCGGGATGATCGCCACAGGGGCGCCGGCCCCCTACGTCGCGGCGAAGCACGCCGTGCTGGGGCTGACGAAGGCGACGGCCGCCGAGTACGGGGAGCACGGCATTCGCGTCAACTCCCTCGTGGTGGGCACCACGCGGACGGAGATGCTCAGTTCGGTGATCGAGGCGAAACCGGAGCTCGAAAGCGCCTTTGTCGCACGGCAGGTCCAGAAGCGGATGGCCGAGCCGCAGGAAGTGGCAGAGGCCGCGTTGTGGCTGCTGAGCGACCGGTCCTCCTTTGTCACCGGCAGCCATGTCGCGGTGGACGGCGGCATTCTGGCCATCTGAGGCGGTGGGGACTCGCGCGCCGGGGCTTCGCGTGTGATGCGGTACGCCGCACCCCACACGAGCCTGTCACTTCGCGTGGGGTGCGGCGTGCCGGACCCCACACGAAGCCCTGTCACCTCGTTGTGCGGCGCGCCGCCTGACGGGGCGTTCTCCTGCATCGTCAGACAGACCCTCGGTGGCTCGGCAGGCAATGTCCGCCCCGTCGCGACGCCCGGCAAGCTCACCAAGCTCTTCGAGCGGGGAGACGCCCCCCACTCGCCGCCTCGGCCGAAAACCGAGTACGTCCCGTACGGGACCGGGAGCCGCTCCTCGACGGGTGAACACCACTCGTCGAGGAGCCGGCCCGGCCCCGGACGGCTCATGCCGTCCGCGGCCGCGGGGCGCCGTGGTTCTGGTCGCGTCACCGGAGGGCCGGAGTCCGCGCGGGGTGACCGCGGAGCCTCATTGACCCGTCGGCCCAGGGCGGCAGAGCCGGGCTCAGGGGACCTTCGCCCCGTCGCGCGGCCAACTCAGGCCCCCGCACAGTCGGTTGAATGATCAGGGTGGCGGCCGCGGCGCGTGTGACCGACCGCCGGGCACGCGGATCCGGCTCAGCGCAAGGGGCGCAACGTAGTGATGGCGGAGAAGACGCAGACGTCGCGTTGGACCGCGGTGACCAGTAACCGGTGGGAGTCCGCCCGGTCCGCCGGCAGCAGGTCGGTGTGGATCCAGCACGGCGCGTCCAGCTCCGTGTAGCGAGCGAACACGACGTCCATGGCGACGGCGCACACCGCCGCGGGACGGACCGCGGCCTGCGCCGCCTGGCGTACCGCCTCAAGGAGGAGCATGCCCGGAGCGTGGTCCACCGGGTGGTCGAAGAGCACCGGATGGCCGAGGTCCACGCGCAGTTGGCTGCGCCGGGCGGAGTTCGTCGGGGACAGGACGACATCGGCGGGGGTGGTGCGGCCCACCCGGGCCGGTGGGGACGGAGGGGGGGTCGGCAGAGCGCGTTCGACGGCGGAGGCCAGATCCGCGTACGGTCCGCGCAGCCGGTTGTAGGGGGCCGGGGCGTGGTTGACGAAGCGGGTCTGAGCGCTGCCGATACGCAGGCCCTCGCGCACGACCTCGACCTCCATGTTCATGGAGGCGAGCCTGCCCATGCGGTGGACGACGTCCCTGCACGCGACACGGAGTTCGATGTCCGTGGCCATCGCGGCCCCGGTCTCGAGCGCCTCAGGTTCCAGGGAGTAGCTGAAGTGGCTCCAGGACTGGCGGTGACCAAAGGGCACGGCGTAGGCGACGTGGCTGAGCAGCGGCACGCACTGGCGAACCGACTCGGCCAGTAAAAGCGGGTCGAACAGGTTGTGCTGGGACGCGTAGAAGGTGTGGTCGCGCGGCCAACGGGCGCCTATGACGTACTCGGCGTCACCGTCCTGGTGCCACGTAGTCAGCAGTCTCTCGTCGGCGGCGTCCTTGTGCACCTGTTCGTTGGTGACAGGCACCCCCCGGGCACATGATGCCGGGATCGTGGAAGCGGTGGTGTACATGTGGCTTTTCCCCCTAGAAGGTACGGACCTCCTGGCATGCCCCGCAGCGCGCTCCGACCCCCTTGAGCTCGGCTGGTGGCGTTAGCGCGCCGGAGAGCAGGACAAACTTTAAAGAGTGCTCTCTTTGTTCTGCGCCAAGACCTGGCAAAGAATCGCGTGCAGGGTGCATGGAAGAGGGCAGTCTCCGGACGAGGAGCCGCGATCTTTCAAGGTGCGCAGCCGACGGCGTACTGTTGCGGGTAAGTTAGAGATCGTTCTATTTGTTTTTGGAGGGGTGATGCGGGAGCCGAAGCAGCAACGGGCTGTGGAGACGCGCGAAGGGATCTTGCAGGCTGCGGCTGAGGTCTTCGACGAGATGGGATATGCCGGAGCGGGCATCAACCGGATCCTCAAGCGTGCCGGTGCCACGGCCGGCTCTCTCTACTTCCACTTCGAGTCCAAGGAGGGGCTCGCGCGCGCCGTGATGAGCAGGCAGTCCGAGAGCATCCTGCCCTTCCTGGAATCCGAGGGTCTGCAGCGGCTGGTGGACATCACCAGGGTGTGGGCGCACCAGCTGCAGAGTGACGCCATGCTGCGGGCCGGTGTGCGGCTGACCACCGAGGCGGGGATCTTGGGCCTGGGCGGCGCGGAGGAGCCGTACACCGCCTGGGCCCACGTGATGGAGGACTGCCTGCTGACCGCCCGTGACCGGGGTGAGCTGCAGGCGGGGGTCGATCCCCTGCAACTGGCCGAGCACATCGTCGCCACCTGTACCGGCATGCAGTTGTTCTCCGAAGCCGCCAGCACCGATCGCACAGACCTGCCGCACCGCACGCGGCGGATGTGGCAACTGCTGCTTCCGGGGATCGCCGTCCCGGCCACCGCGGTACGCATCGATCTTGATCCACTCGGTGCGGAGAAGCTGGGCAGGGGCGGGGCGGTCCCCGGCTGAAGCCCGCCGGCCGGACCGGGTGAGGCTTCTCGGCAAGGAACGCGTGCGTCACACGTACGCGTCGTCCACCAGCGCGTCATACGCACGGGGCCCTGGGTCGTGTGCCGGGGCGCACGATCCAGGGGGAGTGCATGAGTCAACCATTCGAGCGGCTGCGCCTTGCTCTGCTCAACATCGACGGCGTCCTGCTCAACGACACCTTCAGTCCTGTCATCTACGACTTCGTGACCAAACGCGGGGGGCGGTACACGGCGCAGACCGAGCGGGACATCTTCTCGCAGCCGCAGCACGTGGCGGGCATACGCATGGCACAGGCGGTCGCCGAACCCCTCACCGGGCCCGAGGCTCTGGAGGCGTACTTCGCCGAGCGGGAGCGCTACCTCCAGCAGCGGCCCGTCGCCGTGTCGCGGGGGGCCGTGGACCTGCTGCACCGTTTGCGAGGGCTCGGGCTGAAGCTGGTGTCCTACGGCGGTCTCCCCAAGACGCACTTCGACACCTACCTGGGTGCGTACGAGGACCTGTTCGACGGTCCTGGCTACGTCTGCACGAACGACTTCCGCCCCGGCATCCACGAGATCGCCACGCAGACCTTCGGCCTGAAGCACGACGAGGTGATCGTCGTCGACGATGTCGCCCGCGTGGCCGAAGAAGCGCGGGCGCTGAACGCCTCCTTCATCGGTCACCCCAGCGCGTTCGAGCACAGCTTCCAGCGGGACCTCATGGCCGAGGCCGGAGTGCGCCACCTCGTGAGCCGACTCGACGAGATCGACGCCGGGTTGCTCCGCCGGATCGACGCCGACGCGGCCGCGGGGAAGAGCTGGTAGACGAGAACCCGCGGACGTCCGCGCTGCTCTGGCGGGCGGTCGCGACCGTTTCGACCACCAGGACGTCTCTCCCCGTGCGTTCCTGGCGCCGCACGCCATGTGCGCGGGCGTCGTCGGTCCCCGGGCCCGGCCGACGCGCCCGCCGACGAGCTCGCGCCCTGGTCCCGCGCCTGGCGGACGAGCTGCCCGGCGTCCTGCGGTGCCGGACTCCAACTCCGTAATAATTAGAACGATCGCTTTACTTTGGTGTCCGAGTCGCACTACTGTCTTAGCTGGCGGATGGATGGCCGTCGCTGGTCAGGGGAGAGCAGATGGTGACTCAGGACAGAGCTGCACGCACGCGCCAGGCGCTGATCGCGGCCGCAGCCGCCGATATCGACGCGAACGGCTACGACGGCGCCACCCTCTCCGTCATCAGTACGACGGCGTCCGTGTCCATGGGCGCCCTGACCTTCCATTTCTCCAGCAAGCGCGCGCTGGCCGAGGCGGTGGTCGAGGAGGCGTGCGCGTTGACGCGCGAACGGGCCGGCGCCGCTGTGCGCATCGATTCCTCTCCGCTGCACGTCGCGGGCGCGTTGCTCCGCTGCCTGGCCGATCTGCTCGACGAGAGCGCGCTCGTGCGCGCGGCGGCGCTGCTGGCCAGGGAGCGGCCGCACGCCGTGCCGGGCTGGCATCAGGCGTGGGTGCCGCTCCTGCGTGAGCTGCTGCTGGAGGCGGACAGAATGGGCCAGTTGCACCGTGAGGCCCGGCCCGCCGCGGTGACGGATCTGGTCGTGCACCTCCTGACCGCGGTCGAGGTGAACCGGTCCGCGCGCGGAGAAGAGGAGCGGGGCGCGGAGGACGCCTTGAAGCGTCTGCTGCCCTTCGTGAGACGGGCCGTCGTGTCCGGCGGCTGACCCGCCCGACGCGGCTTCGGGGAAGGGGGCGGCGACGGGGCCGCTTCTGTGCTAAAAACAAAAAGAGCGTTCTAAATTGTTTATGATCGTCTCTGAGAGGGGTTTCACCATGGGGGCTCCAGCGGTCCTGGCGGAGGACGTCTACCGGGAGGAACTGGCGAGGATCGGCGCGGAGGACGGTCGAGTGGTGTGCGTGGAGGCCCTGCCGGGCGGGGCCCGGCACCCCTTCGAGACGGCGCATCCGGATCGGTTCTTCCAGCTGGGCAGTGTGGAGAGCGCCATGGTGGCCATGGTCCAGGGGCTGGTCACCGCCGGCTTCCGGGTGTTCGTGTGCGGACTGGGGACGGGCGTCGGCGCGGCCCGACTGCCCCGGCTGGCTCTGGCATACCTTCGCTCGGGTGCCTCGGTCGTGGTGCCCGACTCCCAGACCACCGAGCGCGAGTTGCTGCGCACCGAGCGCGTGCAGTTCGCGGCTCCCAGTGGTGTGCGGGAGATCCGGGCGGTGGTGCGCGCGGCGGCACGCTCGGGACGGCCGTACCACATCCGTATCGGCCGGGGAGTGCCTGCCGACGTGGTCGCCGACTGGAGCGGGGGCGGGGAAGGGGAGACGGAGACGCGCCCCGTCGTCTGGGACGTCTCGCCCGGCGCCGGGGCGCACCTGGATGAGGGGACCTGCCTGGTCTCGGTGGGGGAGCACGGCACTCGTCTCGCGCTGGCGGCCCGCGAACGCGGCGCGGGACTCGCGCACGCGCATCTGGTGTACGTCGACGACAGCCACTTAGTGGCAGCAGCGGGTGAACTGGCCCGCCGCTACGGGCGGTTCGTAGTGCTCGGCGGCTATCGCGGGCCGGAGGGTGAAGGGCAGCGGCTGAGCCGGCTGATGCCCGGCTGCCGTGTGCTGGCGGCGGAGTTGTGCGGTGACGTCGCGGCCGACACCGAGCGCGTGCTCGCCCTCGTGAAGGAAGCGCGGCGATGAGGCGGCGCCGGAGCGGCCGGGGCCGGCCGCTCCGGGCGGGGGGTGCGGAAGCGTCAGCCGCCGGGTCCGGGGTGCAGGAGTTCGGACCGGGCCAGCAGGTAGGCCAGGTGGGCCCGGCTACGGCTGCCGAGCAGGTCGGAGGTCTTCTTGATGTGGTGGGAGACGGTCCTGCTGCTGATGCCGAGCCGCTTGCCTATCCCCGCGTCCGTGTGGCCTTCGACCATGAGCTTCAGCACGGCCCGGCGGGTTTCGTCCGTCAGCAGCGGGCGCCGGTGGTCCTGGCCCATGGTGACCGGCTCCGCGCGCTGCCAAGCGTGGTCGAAGACCTTCACGAGGTAGTGGATGACGGCCGGATGTTCCACGGCGAGCGCGGTCGTCTGCTGGTCGTAGCGGGGATCGGGGATGAAGGCGATGGACCGGTCGTAGATGATGACCCGGTCGATGACTTCGTCGAGGGTGCGGACCTGCGCTCCGGCGCTGGTCACCTGCTCGATGTAGGCGAGCGTCGGACCGTGGGCGCGCACCGCGTGCTGGTAGAGCGTGCGCTGCCGCACCCCGCGCCGGTTCAGACGCAGCGTGCGGGGCAGGGTCTTGCCCAGGGCGTCGGGGTCGCGGGCCCCGCCGGGGTGCGCCGTCAGCAGTTCTTCGCGGCAGGCCTCGGAAGCTCGCTCCAGCGCCGCGTAGATGACGTCGGCGCCGTGCAGCAGACGCGCGGACGAGGCCGAGGCGCGCTGCTGCGCGCGGTACACGTCCTCAGCCGCCGACAGCGCGTCGTAGATGCCCGCCACGGTGTGCTGCTGGGCCAGAATGGCGCGTTCCAGCGGGCGGGTGAGGCCGTGGGTGGCGATGTCCGGTGGCACCGCTACCCAGCGGTCCCCGGTCTCGTCCTGTCGTCGCATCAGGCCCAACTCGGTCAGGCAGTCCGGAACATCGTTGTCCGTGTGGCCCTCCGCGAGCGCGCGGCGGTAGCAATCCAGCCCGCGTTCGCACAGAGGTACGACGTTCGGTTGTGGGCTCATGTCCGGATCTCTGCACATTTTTCCCCCTTGCTGCTTCCTGCAATGCGCGATCCAGACCCTACCTGCACATGGAATCCTGCCTTTTTCGCGCGATGCTGTTTGAGGCGGAAGAGCACGGGGCTAATTCCGTCGGCCAGAAGGGACGGAAATGAATCAGGAAACGGGTTCGGTGGCCGTGTGCCCCTATACGGCGTACGTGATCCCTGCGGAATCCGACGACGAAAACTGGAGCGCTGTCCCGGCCTAGGGCAACGGTGGCCCAGGCGGGCTTGTCATCGAAGAAGCGGAAGTCAGTCACATTGGCGGGGGAGCGGACGTGAACCGTGACGAGGAAACAGTAGGCATCATTCTGGCCGGCGGCCGGGGAGAACGGGCCAAGCCGATCACTCTGAAGTCCCCGGACTACATCCGGAGCAAGGCGCTCATCCCGTTCGTCGGCCGGCGTCTGGTCGAGTGGATGACGGACGCCTGCCGGGCCCAGGGGATACGCCGGTTCTACGTGGTGACCCACGGCCTGGAGAACCGCACCCAGATCAAGCTCGTGCTGGGCCACGGGGAGCGGTTCGGCGTCGACATCACGTACTCGCGCTCCCGCTTCGACCGCTACAACGTGGGCTCGGCCGGTGCCACCCTGCACAATCTCGAACAGTGGGACCTGCAGGGCCGTGCGCTCGTCCTGCCGGTGGACTCGCTCTTCGACTTCGACTTGAGGGCCATGGAGGCCGTCCACGGCGCCCGCGGTGCGGCCGTCACCGTCGCCTCGGTGGCCCGCACCGCGTCGGAGATCGCCGGCAAGTACGGCGTCATGCGGACCGACGAACACGGCCTGGTCCAGGGTTTCGTGGAGAAACCCGGCACGGGGGAGCTGGGCAGGCTCTTCCCGCGGACGGTGGCCGATCCGGCCGCCACCTTGGCGACCAACGCCGGGATGTATCTGGTGGACTGCGGCCGGCTGCGGATGCTCGCCCGGGAGCCGGAACTGTTCCGGCGCTCCCACCAGCGCCTGGACTGGGGCGGTGACCTGCTGCCCTACCTCGTCGGGCGGGACGTCCCCGTGGCGACCCACACCATCGGGCGGCTGGGCGACATGGGCAATGTGCCCGACTATCTGCAGACGGTCCAGCTCGTGCTCAACGGGGAGTACGAGCAGATGAACCAGTTGATGCCGGCCCCCGACCGCGCGCCGCGGCGCCGCTGGATCCACGAGAGCAGTCTGCAGACCAAGGACGACATCGCGGGCACCACGCTGGCCCAGAAGATCGAGGACGGCTCGGTGGTCATCGGTCCGGGCGTCCGCATCGGCCGTGACGTCGAGATCGGCCCCGGGGTGCGTCTGGAACACGCCGACGTCGGCGACGGAGCCGATGTGCGCGAGGGCGCCACGGTCCTGCGGTCGGTGGTCGGCGAGTCGGCGGTCATCGGTGGCTGGGCCGACATCAGCGACACGTACGTGGGCCCCATGGCACAAGTGCTCTCCGAACGCGTCACCCCCACGCGACTGGAGCAGTTCTCGGCGATCGGCGACGGCGCCGTGCTCTGGCCGGGATCACGATTCTGCGGGGTCACGGTGTACCCGCGACTGCGGGTTCCGGCGCTGGCCGGGGTTCCCGCACAGACCGAGCTCAGGCGCGCTGACGACATCCTGCGCTGGGTGTGACGGCGCTCATCCCTGGAGGGACCATGCACAGCCCCATTGCAGTCATCGGCGGGGCCGGCCGGACCGGCGTGCTCATCACTGGGCGCCTGCACGAGCAAGGCCGTCCCGTCCGCGTCGTCAGCCGCACACCGCAGCGCGCGGTGCTGCCCCCCGGAGTGGAGCGGCGCAGCGCCGACGTGCGGTACACGGAATCGCTCGGTCCCGCCCTGCGCGACTGCTCCGCCATCGTCTTCGCGGTCGAGCCGGGCACCGCCGACTCCGGCCCGCACAGCCCGGAGACCACGGTCTACGACGGGGTGCGCAACGTGCTGGCCGCCGCGGCCGAGGGTGGCCGGCGTCCGCACATCGTGCTGGTCAGCCAGATCTACGTGACGCGGCGCGAACACCCCATGAACGCCTACGGACGGTTGCTGGACTGGAGGCTGCGCGGAGAGGACGAGGTACGTGCCTCGGGCCTGCCGTACACCGTCGTACGCCCCAGCTGGCTGACCGACGGCGAGGTCGCCGGCGCCCGGGTACGCCTGGAGCAGCACGACCGCGGCTCCGGCTGGGTCTCCAGGAAGTCCGTGGCGGAAGCGTGCGTGCAGTCCCTGCTGCTGCCCGTCGCGAGTGGCAGGACCTTCGAGCTCTACAACGAACCGGGGCAGGAACCCACCGACTGGGCCCCGCTGTTCGCCCAACTGATCCCCGACCGGATCCCGGCCTACACGGCTCCGGTGTACTGACAGGCGCCCAGCGCCTCCCGCGCGGCGGGGGCCGGCTTCCCGGCCGGCTCCCCGCCCAAGACCTGCCGGGCAACCCCCCGTCACCGGCAGGCGGGGACGCGGGACCGCGACAGGTGCTCCGCACCGCCTTGCGGCCCCGCGTCCACCCCCACGCTTTCCCACCCGAGACCGCCACGTCTCCCGGGCCCGGCGCGTGCTTTTCCTCGGCACACGACTTTCCGACATGCCCGCACGCGTGAGCGATTCCCGGACTTCACGCGACCCCATGGCACACCGGATGCGATACGTAATGGATGGAGAGGGGAGAACAGTGTCCGCAGAAGAACGGCAGCCGCTTCCCGAAAATGTTTCTCCGAAGGAATTCTCTGAGGCGCTCTCTGCGCTGCGCTCCATTCCGCGAAGCGACCAGCGGCGCTGGGGCGAGGTGTATGTCCGGGGGCTGCTCGCGGTCCGCGGGAAGAAAACCATGCGCGCTCTCGCCAACGGGGCAGGCAGCGGAGCCGAGCAAAGTCTTTACCAATTCATTAGTAAATCGCCGTGGGACGCCGAGCAAGTGCGCGGCGACCTGGCGCGTCTGCTCGTCGAGCGGGTCCAGCCCCGGGCCTGGGTGGTGCAGCCCCTGGTGATCACGAAGGTCGGCCAGCACTCGGTCGGTGTGGAGCGCCAGTGGGTCGCGCAGATCGGACGCGCCGTCAACTGCCAGCAGGCCACGAGCGTCTGGCTGGCCGGAGACCGCGGCAGCTGCCCGGTGGACTGGCAACTGGCGCTGCCCGAGTGCTGGACGGACCAGGAGAACATGCGCCGCCGCGCGTCCATCCCCGCCCATGTCGCGTCGTGCCCGCCCGAGCAGTGCGCCGTCGACTCGGTGACCAAGATGACGCGCGAGTGGGGGCTGCGTGGCCGGCCGGTGGTGATGGACCTGCGAGGGACCTCACCCCAGTCGGTGTGCGCCGAACTGCTGGCCCAGCAGATTCCGTTCGTCGTCCGCGTCGACGCCTCCTCCATCACACCGGTGCCGCCCGCCCCGGACCCGGCTCCGGGCGGGGCCGGGGACCACGACGCCGGATGGGTGGGCCCGGCCGGACTGCTCGCAGTGCTGCACAAGCAGCGGATGCCGGTGGAATGGTTCGATCACACCCGCCAGAACATGCGGGCCACCTCGGTCGGGGCCGCCCGGATCGTACTGCGCGGGAACCCGGTGGGCTCGGGCCGGCCCGAGCGCCTCGACCTCACCCTGCTGGCCGCCTGGGCGGACCCCGCGCGACGCACCCCGAGCGAGTTCTGGCTCTCGAACCTCGCGCAGTCGCAGCTGGGCACCGTGTACCGGACGGCCATGCTCTCGCGGCGCGTCCAGCGAGACCTGCAGGAGGTGAGCGACGGTCTGGGGATTCGTGACTTCGAGGGCCGCTCCTACCGGGGCTGGCACCACCACATGACGATGGTGTCCCTCGCCCACGCCGCCACCGTGTTGTCGGCCTCGCCCGCCAAGGCCCCGACCGCGCCCGCCGGTTCGGGTCTGCTGACACCTCTCCGGGCGAAGAAGCCGGTCCGGGGCGTGAAGGTGAGCGCCCTGTGAGCGCGAGTGGCCTGCCGACCAGGACGAGCCGGTCGCCGGAGACGTTGACGGCCGGGGACCTGAGCGGGGTCGTCGAGGACCTGTGCCGCCTTCTGCCCCGCTGGCTGCCCGCCAGGCGCTGGTACGCGGGCAAGAACCACGGCGTGCCCCAGGTGCGGCCCGAACTCGTACAGATCGTCCGGTCCGGGACGCCGACCCTGATGCAGAGCGTGTTCCGCGCCGATGACGACGCGTGTTACCAGCTGCTCGTCGCCGTCGTGCCCGATGACCCGGCAGTCGCAGCCGAGGTGCCCGCCGACGCCGTGATCGGCCGCAGCCGCACCGCGGAAGGGCGGGAGCTGCTCCTGTACGAGGCCGGCGGCGACGCGCGACTGCTCTCGGAGCTGCTGACCCGGTTCGCCGAGGCCACGCCGTGCGGAGCCCTTGAGTTCCACCGCCTGCCCGGGGCCGGCATCCCCACCGGACTGCGGGCGCGGCCGCTCACCGCGGAGCAGTCCAACACATCGGTGGCCTACGGCGATCGGCTGATGCTCAAGGTGCTGCGCCGCATCCTGCCCGGAGCAAACTCGGAGCTGGAGGTGCTGACCGCACTCACCAGAGCCGGTGACGTACCCAGTGCGGCGCCGGTGGCGTGGTCCCAGGTGGCCGGCGCAGACGGCGCGCCACCCACGACCCTGTGCATCCTCCAGGAGTTCGTGCCCTCGCACGGGGACGGCTGGAAGATTGCCACGGCGCGGGCGCAGGGCTACATCCAAGGTGACGGCGCCGCCCTGGGCGGCTTCTTCGACGACGCCTTCGCGCTCGGGCAGGCCACGGCCCGGGTCCACCTGGCGCTCGCCGAGCAACTGCCCACCCGCACCCTCGACGTGGCCGGGGCACAGGAGCTGACCGACAGCCTCACAGCCCGGCTCCACGAGGCGTGCGTCGAGGTCCCCGATCTGGCCCCCTACGCACGCCGCTTGCAGAGGGCGTACCAGGACCTGAGCGAAGAGGTCAGGCGCGGCAACCCGCTGCCGGTCCAGCGCGTCCACGGGGATCTCCATCTCGGGCAGGTGCTGCGCACCGACGAGGGATGGGTCCTGATCGACTTCGAGGGCGAGCCCGGACACCCCTTCGAGGAGCGCAGGCGCCCGCGGCCCGCGTTCCGGGACGTCGCCGCCATGCTGCGCTCCTTCGACTACGCGGCCCGTCAGGCCCTCGACGACCTCCTGTCCACCTCCTTGTACCGCCAGTCCAGCGACTACCGCGCGGCACTCCTGTCCCGCCGGGCCTCCGCCTGGGCCGCCGAAGGCCGGCACGCCTTCTGCGCCGGGTACACCGAGGGGGGCGGCCAGAACCCCGGCGCGCGCCCCGCGCTGCTTCGCGCGCTGGAAGCCGACAAGGCGGTGTACGAAGCCCTCTACGAAGCGCGCAACCGGCCCTCGTGGCTGCCCATCCCGCTCGCCGCGGTACGTCGGCTCGCGCAGGGCAGCGGGCTCGCGGACTGACGCGAGGGCCATGGGCACCGAAGGCCGTCCCGGCACGGAGGTCGCGACGGGAGACGGCCCGGCCGGCCGGTCCGTCGCACCTCAACTGGTGCGCACCGGGGGCTTGCCCGTCCCGGGCCTCGGACGCGGACGATCGCCGCGACACCAGATCGACCGCGGCCCCCTCTGATCCCCGGAAGACATCTCACTACCGCGCGGCGGCGCGAGCCCCGCGGACGCCGGCTCGCTTCCACCCGCACGGCGCCGCACCACCCACCGGCCGCCCGGTGTGCCGGGTGCCGCACCCGTCAGGTGCCGCCCCACACGTCCCGGCGCGGAGCCACGAGCGAAGTGCCGGCTCGGCGGTGCCCGCCACCGGTGTGCTCGACCCTGGCCCCACGGTGACCACCCGCGGCAGCGGGTGTGCCGTTCGACGCCTGGACCGGGCGGCCCGGCTGACGGTGGTCGCCGAGACTCCGGCCGCCGACTGAGGCCGCGGGCCCTCTTCCGCTCGGGGCGCCACCGCGGACACGTCCCTCCTCGTCCGCGCCGGGGCCCTCCGCACGGCACTCGGCCGTGTGGCGGCCGGTCCCGGTCAGCGCACCCGCGTCCCCGGCGCGCGCGGCCCGAGCGTCACCACCCCGCATTCCCGGCAGGTACCGGCGGCAGGACGGCCGGCTGCGCGCACCGCCTCCGGTGCCGGCTGCCTCCTCCATTCGCCGGCCATAAATCGGAATGACAGCCTTCCGGTGCCCGGCGGTCGACAGGTCAGGAAGTCGATTTCGCTTCCTTGGCTTATCCGTCGGCCTCTGGACATGATGAATGTGCCCCTCCAAAGGAGAATTCGATGATCCACCAGTTCATTCTGGCGGCGCCCAAGCCGGGCATGTCCGCGCAGGAATTCCAGGACTACTGGGTAAATGTCCACGCGGTGCAGTACGCATCCAAGATTCCACAGATCCGCAAGTATCTGGTCGACACGGTCGTGGCCGTCGAGGGGAACCTCGGGGAGCCGGCCCTGCCGCACCAGGGCATCGCCGAGATCTTCCTGGCCAACGGCGAGGAGCAGCTGGCCTCGCTGCAGACCGAGGAGTTCCTGCAGGGCGCCCGTCTCGACGAGCCCAACTGGGCGGCGTTCTGGCAGACCATCGTGATCGACACCACCGCGCACGAGATCGTTCCCGGCCCGCCGCAGGTCCGCGGCCAGGAGTGGGTCAAGCTCACCGTGCTGCAGAAGCGGCGACCGGGTCTCGCCCTCGACGACTACCGCAAGCAGACCCTCGACTCCTACGCCTCGGTCGTCAAGGGCACCCCCGGGCTGCGCCGCTACCTGCACGCACACACCGTGGACGGTGCCTACGTCTTCGGCGAGGCCGCCTTCGACAGCGTCGAGCAGTTGTGGTTCGACGACGTGAACGCCCTTGAGGAAGCCTTGCGTTCGCCTTACTTCACCGAGCAGGTGAAGGCCGCGCGCGAGGAGATCGCCGACGAGAAGTACGTGTTCTCCGTGGCGGCCAAGGAGAACTGGATCATCGGCCCCCAGGCCCGCTGATCCCCCTGGCCCGGTGGCTCGGGCGCCGCCTCCGTGCGGCGCGGCGCCCCGCCGCCCATCCCGAACCGATAACTGAAGGAGCCGGCGTGTCCAGGAAGAACGCCAAGAAGATCCTCGTGATCCTGTCGGAGTACGGCTACTGGGGCGAGGAGCTCGTGGGGCCCCTGCACCACTTCGACCAGCGCGGCTACGAGGTGCAGTTCGCCACCCCCACCGGCAAGCGGGCCCACGCGCTGCCGCCGTCGATGGACCCCGACTACATCGACCCGCCGCTCGGACGCTCGGTCACCTCCGAGGAGGTGGCGAAGCTGACCCAGGAGATCGACGCGTCCTCCCGTCTGGACGACCCGATCGACATCTCCAGCTGGCTGCCCGAGCGTCCCTACACCGCGGACGACGACTACCTGCGCAAGCTGGAGGCCTACCACCGGGCGGTCGACGTGGTGGCCCAGGAACTGGACGACTACGACGCGCTGCTCGTCGTCGGCGGCTCGGGCCCGGTCGTGGACCTGGCCAACAACGAGCGCGTGCACCAGATCATCCTGTCCTTCCTGCGGGCCGACAAGCCGATCGCGGCCGAGTGCTACGGCGTCGCGCCGCTGGCCTTCGCCCGGGACTGGGAGGACCGCAAGTCGATCATCTGGGGCAAGCACGTCACGGGCCACTGCAAGGAGTACGACTACAAGGACGGCACCGGCTTCCTCGGCACCGACTTCGTGATCGGTCCGCCGCCGTACCCGCTGGAGTACATCCTGCGTGACGCCACGGGCCCCGAGGGTGCCTACATCGGGAACTTCGGAAAGGAGACCTCGGTGATCGTGGACTATCCGTTCATCACCGGGCGTTCCACACCGGACTCCTACCTGACCGGAGAAAAGGTCGTCGAGGTGCTTGAGGACGGCCTGCGCCGCTTCGGCTGGTAATTCGCCGCGACGGTCGCGAAATCGAGAGAAGGCAGACATGGCCAGGCAGGGTAATGCGGCGATCATCGAGCAGTTCATCGCCGACGGAATTCCATTCATGTTCGGCAACCCCGGAACCGTCGAGCAAGGATTCCTGGACGCGCTGGAGGACTACGACGACCTCCAGTACATCCTGACCCTGCAGGAGACTGTCGCAGTCGGCATCGCGGACGGCTACGCCCGTGCCACAGGCCGGCCCGCGCTCCTGCAGTTGCACAGCGGGGTCGGCCTGGGCAATGCCATCGGCATGCTCTACCAGGCCAAGCGAGGTCACTCGCCCATCCTGACGATCGCCGGCGAGGCGGGCGTCCAGTACGAGTCCATGGACGCCCAGATGGCAGCCGATCTGGTGGCCATGGCCACACCGGTGACCAAGTACGCCACGCGCGTCACCGATCCGCGCTCCGTGCTGCGGGTGCTGCGGCGGGCGATGAAGATCGCCATGACTCCGCCCATGGGCCCGGTCTTCGTGGCGCTTCCGCTGGACGTGCTCGACGCACTCAACACCGAACAGGTCGTACCGACGGCCGCACCCAGCACGCGCAGTGCCCCCTCCGACGCGCTCCTGGGCCAGGCGGCACGGCTGCTGTCGGGCGCCAGAAGGCCCGTCGTTCTGGTGGGCGACGGCGTCGCGGCGTCCCAGGCGCAGCGCGAACTGGTCCAGGTGGCCGAACGGCTGGGCGCCGACATCTACGGGGTCAACTACTCCGAGGTGAACCTGGACGTCACACACCCGCTCTACCGCGGGGACCTCGGCCACATGTTCGGCGCCGTCAGCACGGCCGCCGTCAGTGACGCCGACGTGGTCCTGATCGTCGGCACGTACACCTTCCCCGAAGTCTTCCCCGACACGGGGGACCCCTTCAGCGCCGACGCGCGCATCGTCCACATCGACCTCGACGACTACGAGATCGCCAAGAACCACCCCGTCACCCTGGGCCTGGTGGCCGATCCCAAGGAGACGTTGAGCGCACTGGACGAGCACCTGCGGCGCGCCCTGTCCGACCACGACCGATCGGCGGCGGCGGACCGTCTCGGGGCGCGCCGCGACGAGCGGCCGGCCGAGGTGAGCGACGACGGGTCACTCCTGCACGCCTTCATGAGGGAGCTGGCGCGGCAGGCCCCGGACGACGTCATGATCTTCGACGAGGCGCTGACGGCGTCCGGCGCCCTCAACGCGTACCTGCCGGGTCGCCTGCCGGGTCACTGGTTCGCCACCCGCGGCGGCTCGCTCGGCGTCGGCATCCCCGGAGCGATGGGGATCAAGCTGGCGCACCCGGACAAGACCGTGATCGGCTTCACCGGCGACGGCGGCTCCATGTACACCTTCCAGGCGCTGTACACCGCCGTGCGGCACCGCATCGGCGCCAAGTTCGTCGTCTGCAACAACCAGAGCTACAAGCTGCTCGACAACAACATCGAGCAGTACTGGCGGGAGCGCGACGTGGCCCCCCACGCGTACCCGACCCCGTTCGACCTCTCCCACCCCCGGCTGGGATTCACGCAGATCGCCGAGGGCTTCGGAGTCCAGGCCCTGCGCGTGGAGGACCACCATCAGGTCGCTGACGCGGTCAAGCAGATGCTCGCCAACGACCAACCCTTCCTGATCGACCTGCACACCACCCAAGGAGCTGAACGTGGCTGACGTACCGTCCCGTGACGGCGTGCTCAGCGGGCGCAAGGTAGCGATCCTGGCGGAGAGCGACTTCTACGAGCCCGAGATCGCCTACTACCAGCGCCGCTTCGCCGAGGAAGGCGCGCGAGTCGACTTCGTCACCCGGCTGTGGGGCAACAAGTCCATCACCTTCACCGGGCACGAGCACCGCGCGCCCCTGACCGTCACCCGCAGCCTGGAAGACCTCGACGACCGCCGGCTGCGCGAGTACAGCGCGCTGATCGTGCCCTCCGGCATGGTGGCCGACCGGCTGCGCTACACCGAGGACCTTGAGCAGCTCGCCCCCGCGACGGACCTGCTGCGCCGGGCCTTCGCCCGGTCCGGCGTCGTCAAGGGGATCATCTGCCACGGCATGTGGCTCGCCTCGTCGATCCCGTACGTCGTGCGCGGACGCAAGGTGGTCTGCCACAACAACCTGCTCGGTGACGTGCGCAACATGGGCGCCAACTACGTGGACCAGGACGTCGTCGTCGACGGGGATCTGGTGACCGCACGCACCGGCGACCACTGCCATCTCTTCGCCAGGACCATCATCGACGAACTAGTACTGCGAGGGGCGTGACTGTCATGTCCACTACACAAGACACCGCCAGGAAAGTCGACTTCACCTTCTCCGACACCATCGCGGGGCGGGTGGCCGGTTTCGACCGCGCCACCCGGGTCTTCACCCTGATCACCGCCGACGGCCGGTCCTTCGACGTCAGCCTCGACGGCGGCCCCTCCGCGGAGCTGTTGCACAACCTCGGCGAGCCCTACCAGGACGCCTCGGGGCATGTCGACGAACTGCTCACCCAGGACGCGTTCGTCCTCGCGTACGGCGTGTTCTACCCGCACGGCACGACACTGCGGTTCGAGGCCAAGCGGCTGATATTCGTCGGGCGCGACCCGCAGGACTTCCGCTTCGAGGAGACCGGCTGGTGGGTCCGGCAGATCAGGGAGATCGCCGGCTTCTACCGCAAGGCCCAGTTCGGGGACGGACCCGTCGACTTCACCGACTACCGTACCGAGATCCGCCTCGGCGGCGACAAGACGGCCAGCCATGTCCAGGAGACGGACACCATCTCGCGGCTCGTCTACGGCATGGCCTCCGCCTTCCTGCTCACCGGCGACGACGAGTACCTGGAGGTCGCCGAGCGCGGCACCGAGTACCTGCGGGAGCACATGCGGTTCGTGGACACCGACGAGAACGTCGTGTACTGGTACCACGGCCTCAAGGTCGACGGGGACGTCGAGACGAAGCTGTTCACCTCCGAGTTCTCCGACGACTACGACGCGCTGCCCGCCTACGAGCAGATCTACGCGCTCGCCGGGCCCGTGCAGACCTACCGGATCACCGGCGACCCCCGGATCAAGGCCGACGCCGACGCGACCATCCGGCTCTTCGACCGCTTCTACCTGGATGCCCAGGAGGGTGGCTACTTCTCGCACATCGACCCGATCCTGCTCAGCCCGGACCACGCCTCCCTCGGTCCCAACCAGGCGCGCAAGAACTGGAACTCGGTCGGTGACCACGCGCCCGCCTACCTGATCAACCTGTACCTGGCCACCGGCGAGCAGCGCTACGCCGACATGCTGGAGTACACCTTCGACACGATCGTCGAGCGCTTTCCCGACCTGAAGAACAGCCCGTTCGTGCAGGAACGGTTCCACCGGGACTGGACGCCCGACACCACCCACGGCTGGCAGCAGAACCGGGCGGTGGTCGGCCACAACCTGAAGATCGCCTGGAACCTGATGCGCATGAACTCCCTGCGCCCCAAGGACGTCTACCTGCAAACGGCCGTGGCGCTCGGCGAGACCATGCCCGAGGTCGGCAGCGACCGTCAGCGAGGCGGCTGGTACGACGTGGTCGAGCGCGTCAAGGTGGACGGCGAGGAGCGCTTCCGCTTCACCTGGCACGACCGCAAGGCGTGGTGGCAGCAGGAGCAGGCCATCCTCGCCTATCTGATCCTGCACGGGGTCACCGGCCGGCTGGACTTCCGTACGGAGGCGCGCGACGCCCAGTCGTTCTACAACGCGTTCTTCCTCGACCACGACGAGGGCGCCGTCTACTTCAACACGCTGGCCAGCGGCCTGCCCTACCTCCTGGGCGTGGAGCGGCTCAAGGGCAGCCACTCGATGTCGATGTACCACTCGGCCGAGCTGTGCTACCTGGCGGCGGTGTACAACAACCTGTTGGTGGACGGCAGTTCCATGGACTTCTGGTTCAAGCCCGACCCCGCGCAGCTTCCCGGCCGCGTCCTGCGGGTCGCCCCCGATCTGCTGCCCGCCGGCTCCGTGCGCATCGCGGCCGTGGAGATCGACGGCGTCGAGCACACCGATTTCAGCGCCCAGGCCCTGACCGTGCGCCTGCCCGAGACCTCCGGCCGCGTCAAGGTCAAGGTCCGGCTTGAGGGCGAATCCCGCGTGGGGGTGAAGGGATGACGGTCAAGGTCAGCTCACACGTACGTTCCGGTCTCACGGTCGTCGCGCTGGAGGGTGAGATCAACTCCACCACTTCCGGCGGGCTGCAGGCCGAGCTGCTGCCCCTCATCGCCGAGGGCGCGGCGGTACTGATCGACCTCACGGGCATCTCCTACATCTCCAGTGCCGGACTGCGCACCCTGCTCATCGTGCACCGCCACGCCCAGCAGCTGGCTGCCGAGATCACCCTGGTCGGTCTCTCCGAGGAGGTCTCCTTCGTCATGTCCGCCACGGGCTTTCTGGACTTCTTCCGGGTGGCCGAGGACCTGGACGCCGAACTGGAGCGTGCGACCCGATGAGCACCCAGGACATCCGAGAGCGCGTCGACGCCTTTCCCACACACCGGATCGGCCCCTACCGCGTCAGGGCAGGCCGGCCCTTCCCCTACGGCGCGACCCCGGTGGCCGGCGGTGTCAACTTCTCCGTCTACTCGGACGGCGCCACCTCGATGAGCCTGGTGCTCTTCGAGCGTGGCGCCACCCACCCCAGTGCGGAGCTGGAGTTCCCGCCCGAGTTCCGCATCGGCAGCGTGTACGCCATGACGGTCTTCGGGCTCGACACGGAGAACCTGGAGTACGGATTCCGTGCCCAGGGCCCCTTCGACGCCGCCCGCGGCGACCGCTTCGACGGCACCAAGGTCCTCAGCGACCCCTACGCGCGGCTGATCTCGGGGCGCGAGGTGTGGGGGCAGGAGCCCGACTGGGACAACGTCTACCACTACCGCGCCCAGGTGCTCAACGACGACTTCGACTGGGGCGGCGACCGGCCCCTGGGCATCGCCGCCGAGGACCTCGTCATCTACGAGACGCACCTGCGCGGGTTCACCCGCCACCCCTCCTCCGGGGTATCGGCGCCGGGCACGTACGCCGGACTGCGCGAAAAGATCCCGTACCTCAAGGAGCTGGGCGTCAACTGCCTCGAACTCCTGCCCGTGTTCGAGTTCGACGAGCTGGACAACCCCCGCGTCAATCCGGTGACCGGCGAGCGGCTGTACAACTACTGGGGCTACAACACCGTCTCCTTCTTCGCCCCCAAAGCGGGTTACGCCGCCACCGGCCCCTTCGGTATGCAGGCCGACGAGTTCAAGTCGCTCATCAAGGAGTTGCACAAAGCCGGCATCGAGGTGGTCCTCGACGTCGTCTTCAACCACACGGCCGAGGGCAATGAGCAGGGCCCGACCATCTCCTTCCGCGGGCTCGACAACGCCACGTACTACATGCTCACGCCGCACGGCGAGTACTACAACTTCAGCGGCACCGGCAACACCGTCAACTGCAACCATCCGGTCGTACGGGACTTCGTCCTCTCCTGCCTGCGCCACTGGGTTGCCGAGTACCACATCGACGGGTTCCGCTTCGACCTCGCCGCCATCCTCGACCGCGCCCCGGACGGCACGCCGCTGCCCAACCCGCCGCTGCTCGAACAGCTCGCGCACGACCCGGTCTTGCGGCACACGAAGCTGATCGCCGAGGCATGGGACGCGGCCGGCCTCTATCAGGTGGGCCATTTCCCCAACTACGGCCGCTGGTCCGAGTGGAACGGCAAGTACCGCGACACCGTGCGGCGCTTCGTCAAGGGGGAGCCGGGCCTCGTCGGTGAGCTGGCCACCCGCATGGCCGGCTCGCCCGACCTCTACCAGGGCCGTACCTCCAGCGCCTCGGTCAACTTCGTCACCGCGCACGACGGATTCACCCTCCTCGATCTGGTCTCCTACAACGGCAAGCACAACGAGGCCAACGGCGAGAACAACAACGACGGAGCCAACGACAACGACAGCTGGAACTGCGGCGAGGAAGGGCCCAGCACGCTCGCCCACGTCCGCGATCTGCGCATGCGGCAGATGAAGAACCTGCTGACGATCCTGCTCATGAGCCAGGGCATCCCGATGATCCTCGCCGGTGACGAGGTCGGCCGCACCCAGCTCGGCAACAACAACACCTACTGCCAGGACAACGAACTGTCCTGGTTCGACTGGGACCTGCTGAAGACCAACGCGGAACTGCTGGACTTCACCCGGAAGCTGATCGCGTTCCGGCACGCCCACCCGGTACTGCGCACCAGCGAACACCCCACGGGTACCGACCGGGTCGGCAGCGGCCTTCCCGACGTCAGCTGGCACGGCGTGCGGGCCTGGACCCCGGACTGGGCCGAGCACGGCAGGGTCCTGGCCCTGATGCGCTGCGGCCGGCACGCCAAGGGCGGCAGCGTGCGGGACGAGCACGTGTACGTGGCCGTGAACGCCCACTGGGAAGCCCACGAACTGGAGCTTCCCGACCTGCCCGGCGATCAGGTCTGGCACCTGTTCGCCGACACCGGGGCCGGCGCCCACCGCGTGGGCGAGGAACCGAGGCTTCAGTACCCCGGGCGCTACCACCTGGGACCCCACTCCGCGGTCGTCCTCGTAGGACGCGCCGTCCACTCGCCGACCGGCTGATGCGAAGGAGCACCATCGTGACTTTCGACGTGCAGATGATGATCAACGACAACGTCGCCACCATCCAGGTGACAGGCGACCTGGACGCCGCGACCGCGGGCTGGTTCCACGACACCATCAACAGGGCCGCCGACGCCGGCGCCGTGGAACTGGTCATCCGGGCCGAGAGGCTCAGCTACCTCTCCAGTGCCGGCCTGCGCTCCCTGGTCTTCGCCCGCCAGAAGATGGGCGAGGACGTCCGTGTCGCCGTCGTGGGCGCTTCCGACCTCGTGGCCCGCACCATCAGGCTCGCCGGATTCGACCGCAGCATCGATCTTGTGGACGCCTGAAGGGACGTACCGAGATGACGTTCGACTTCGAGGCCGCGGGCGACACCAAGGCCGCGGACGCCGCTCAGACGTCGCGGAGCGGCCGAGCGAACGCGCTCCGGGTTCCCGCGGTGATCGAGGCGCTGGAGCAGGTCTCCGACTTCGTGGTGGATCTGGGCAGGCGGGCCCGCCTTTCGGAGAGCTCCCTCTACCGACTGCGCCTCGCCGCCGACGAACTGGCCACCAACATCGTCCTGCACGGATACGGCGGCGAGACGGGCGAGATCACCGTCGACGGCGGCATCGACCCGGGCGATGTGTGGGTCCGCTTCCAGGACGACGCCCCCGCCTTCGACCCGCGCCAGGGCCTGCACGAGCCGGCGCTCGACGTGCCCCTGGCCCAACGGGAGATCGGTGGCCTGGGTGTCTTCTTGGCGTTCACAGCAGTGGACGTCTTCGAGTACGAGCTGGTCGCGGGGCGCAACGTGAGCACCCTCGTGATGCGCCGGCCGGCAGGGGAGTAGGCGAGGCGGAGATGGCGCAGACGAACGTTCTGATACTGGACGAACACCGGAGGCCACCGGCGGGGCTGGCCAAGGCGCTGGCCGCGGTGGGGGCCGAGGCCCACACCCGCACCCCCGGCGAGGTCCTGTCCGACTCGCGCGGCCGGATGCCGGCAGTGACCGCACTGCTCGCCAACGCCGCCCTCTCGCCCCACACCGTCAGGTCGGTGACCCGGCGACTGGCCGACGAGGGCCAGCAGCCCACCGTGGTGGCCTACGCGGAACGCGACCTGCACCTCCTGGACGACCACGTGCGCGCGGGCTCGGACTACCTGCTCCCACCCTTCCACCCCGTCCTGGTCGAGGCCCGGCTGCGCGACTGCCACCAGCACGCCGAGCTGAACCGCAATATCGAAGAGGTTGCCGCGCACGCCGAACTGCTCAGCTACGAACGCGAGTTGGAAATAGGCCGGGAGATCCAGCTGGGATTTCTCCCCGAGTTCCTGCCGAGCCCCGCCGACTGGGACATCCGCGTGAGGTTCCGGCCCGCGCGCACGGTGGCCGGCGACTTCTACGACGTCTTCGAGCTGGTCAACCGGCGCCGCCTGGGGCTCGTCGTGGCCGACGTGTGCGACAAGGGGGTCGGCGCCGCCCTCTTCATGGCGCTCATCCGCTCCTTGCTGCGGCACACCGCGGAACAGAGCGGCCTGCAGAGCCTCATCGCGGCGGACCTGATGGGGGAGGACCCGGGCGGAGCCGAACACACCCGGGCCATCCCCGTCGTCGGGGCCACGCCGCTGCTGAACGCGGTGGTGGGCACCAACAGCTATCTGACCCGCAACCACATGAAGCAGGGCTACTTCGCCACCATGTTCTTCGGCGTCCTGGACCCCGTCACCGGCAACCTCGTGTACATCAACGGCGGCCACAACCCGCCCGTCCTGATGAGCGGCAGTGGCGGTGAACCGCAACTGCTCGAACCGACGGGACCCGCGATCGGGGTCATGCCCGACGTGACCTTCTCCCTGGGCTACGCCCACATGAGCCCGGGGGACACGCTGTTCATCTACACCGACGGAGTCACCGAGGCCCGCTCCGGGACCGGAAGCTTCTTCGGTGAGGACCTCCTCGTCGAGCAGCTGACCGAAGCCACCCTGCACAGCGAGGAACTGCTCGACCACATGGACGGCGCGCTGAGTGACTTCGTGGGCACGGCGGAACAGTCCGACGACATCACCATGCTGGCCGTGCACTGGAAGACACCGGCCGCGACCGCCGACTGACCACTCAGCGGCGAGGCTGCCGACCCCCCAATCCGTCAGGTGGAGAACATGTCGCAGATCATCACGGTGCACTCCTACCGAGGAGGCACCGGCAAATCCAGCATGGCCGCCAACCTCGGCCTGCTGCTGGCCGCCTCGGGCCTGCGCGTCGCCCTGGTGGACACCGACATCCAGACTCCGGCACTGAACGTACTCTTCGGCGACCTCACGATTCCCGCCCGACGGTCACTGACCGACTACCTCATCGGCCGCTGCGAGATCGAGGACGCCGCCTACGCGGTCGACCAGAGCGCCGGACACGACGGGTTCTTCCTGGTCCCGGCCAGGAGTCAGAGCACCGCAGTCAACGAGATCATGGGCCGCGGCTACGACGTCGGGCTGCTGCGCGAGGGCTTCGACCGGCTCATCGACACCCTGGCCCTCGACGTTCTCCTGCTCGACACGCACGCCGGCTTCAACAACGAGACGGTCACGGCGATGGCGAGTTCCGACGCCCTCGTCGTCGTCACCCGGGCCGACCGACTGGACCTCGCGGGCGCCCGGGAGACCCTGGCCCTGGCCGGCCGTCTCGGATTCGGTGCCCTGAGCATCGCCGTGAACATGGCCCCCGGGGGCGCCGTGAGCGAACGGATGATCGGCGAAGTCGAGAGCGCCTATCAGACCCGCATCACCACCGTCCTGCCCTACGCACCCGAAATGGCGCAGATGGCGGGCGAACGGGTCTTCGCCACGGCCTACCCGCACCATCCGCTGGTCTCGGGGTTCCGCCGCATCATCTCCGACGTCAGCAACGGCACCACCGCGATCCGCCGCTGACGCACGCCCCCGCGCCGACCCATCCGCCGCGACCTCCCAGGAGGCACGATCCCTATGAAGGGCAAGCCCATGCAGCGCGACGCGACGCGCCCGGCCGCCGAAGCACGTGTGGGCCGTATCCCCATCGTGGACGTGGCGCCACAGATCAACGACGCGGCCGGCGGCCGCGTCCCCGCCCGCGCCGTACCCGGCGAGGAGTTCGCCGTCAGCGCCACGGTCTTCCGGGAAGGCCACGAAGCCGTCGGCGCCGGTGTCGTCCTCACCGACCCCGACGGCAACCCGGGCCGGCGAGTCCCCATGCGGCTGGTCGCTCCCGGCACGGACCGCTACACCGCCTGGGTCACCGCCGGACGGCAAGGCGAGTGGACCTACCGAGTGGAGGCGTGGAGCGACCCGTGGGCGACCTGGCGACACACCGCGGAGATCAAGGTTCCCCGCGGAATCGACACCGGCCTCGTCCTTGAGGAAGGCGCCCGGCTCCTTGAGGAGATGGCCGCCACGCTCCCGGCCGACGAGGCGGCCGGCCTGGGGGACGTCGCCCAGTCACTGCGCGACGAGCGTCTGGACGCCCAGGAGCGCCTCGCCGCCGCCACCGCGGCTCCCGTCACCGCCCGGATCGCCGCCCACCCCTTGCGCAGGCTGCTGACCCGCTCACCGGAACTCCCGCTGCGTGTGGACCGCCCCCGCGCCCTGTACGGCGCCTGGTACGAGTTCTTCCCCCGCTCCGAGGGAGCCGAGGTGCCCGCCCCCGTCGACGGGGTGCCCCAGCCGCCCCGGCCGGGCACGCTGCGCACGGCCGCCAAGCGTCTCGAAGGTGTGGCCGACATGGGCTTCGACGTGGTGTACCTGCCGCCGATCCACCCCATCGGCACCACGCACCGCAAAGGCGCCGGCAACACGCTGGAGGCGGGACCGCACGATCCCGGCTCCCCCTGGGCGATCGGCTCGGCCCAGGGCGGGCACGACGCCATCCATCCCGACCTGGGCACTCTTGAGGACTTCGACCACTTCGTGGCGCGCGCCGGTGAACTGGGCCTTGAGATCGCCCTGGACTTCGCCCTCCAGTGCTCACCCGACCACCCCTGGGTCGGCGAGCACCCCGAGTGGTTCTCCCGGCGGGCCGACGGCTCGATCGCCTTCGCGGAGAATCCGCCGAAGAAGTACCAGGACATCTACCCCCTCGACTTCGACGCCGACCCTCTGGGACTGCACACCGAGTGCCTGCGCGTCCTGCGGCACTGGATGGACCACGGCGTGCGCATCTTCCGCGTCGACAACCCGCACACCAAGCCCGTCGCCTTCTGGGACCGGCTGATCGCCGCGGTGCACGCCACCGACCCCGACGTCCTCTTCCTGGCCGAGGCGTTCACCCGGCCCGCCATGCTCCACGCCCTGGCCCGCGTCGGCTTCCACCAGTCCTACACCTACTTCACCTGGCGCAACTCCAAGGAGGAGGTGGAGAGCTACCTGCGCGAACTGGCCGGTCTCGACGGCGAGGAGAGCGCCGCCTACCTACGCCCCAACCTCTTCGTGAACACCCCCGACATCCTCAACGCCTACCTCCAGTACGGCGGCCGCGCGGCTTTCGCGGCCCGCGCGGTACTCGCCGCGACAGCCGGACCCACCTGGGGTGTCTACGCCGGGTTCGAACTGTACGAGAACGTGCCCCTGGGACCCGGCAGCGAGGAGTACCTGGACTCCGAGAAGTACCAGCTACGCCCCCGCGACTGGGCCGGCGCCGAGACCGCGGGCGACTCCCTGGCCCCGCTGATCCGGATGCTCAACGACATCCGGCGCGCCCACCCGGCCCTGCACCAGCTGCGCAACCTGCGCCTGCACCGCACCGACAACGACGCGGTGATCTGCTTCTCCAAACGCGTCACCGGCGGCGAGAGCGACGACTGGGTGGTCGTGGTGATCAACCTCGACCCGCACGAGACACGCGAGGCCACCGTCACGCTGGACCTGCCCGCCCTCGGCATGGAGCGCTCCGAGGACTTCACGGCGCGCGACGCCCTGTCGGGCGAGACCTACCACTGGGGCCGTGACAACTACGTACGTCTCGACCCCCGCCACCGAGTGGCCCACATCCTCACGGACGGGACTTCGCAGTCGTGACCACCGCACAGCGCCCCGGCGCCCTGGCCGCCACCCACCTCAAGCGGCTCACCACGGGAGAGATCAGTGATCCGCACGCTCTGCTCGGACCGCACCCCACCCCGGAGGGCGTCACGATCAGGGTGCTCCGCCCGCTCGCCGATCAGGTGTGGCTGACGCTGCCGTCCGGCGAGCCGCTGGCCGAACTCGCCCACCAGGGCGGGGGAGTGTTCGCCGCCGTACTGCCCCACCCCGAGGCCCCCGACTACCGGGTGCGCGCCCACTACGGCAGCCAGGTGCACGCGTACGACGACCCCTATCGCTTCGCACCCACGCTCGGCGAACTCGACCTGCACCTGATCCGGGAGGGCCGGCACGAACAGCTCTGGAAGGTGCTCGGAGCCCACGTGGGCGAGCGGGAGACCCGCTGGGGGGCCTGTGCGGGGACCGCCTTCGCGGTGTGGGCTCCCAACGCCCGTGCCGTGCGCCTGATGGGCGACTTCAACCACTGGGACGCACGGGCCCACCCGATGCGCTCGCTGGGCGCCAGTGGAGTATGGGAGCTCTTCGTCCCCGGCGTCGGCGAGGGCTGCCGGTACAAGTACGAGATCCTCACCCCGGACGGTCGCTGGATTCAGAAGGCGGACCCCCTCGCCACCTCGGCCGAGGCCGCGCCCGGCACGGCCTCCGTCGTCTTCCACTCCCGTCACACCTGGAACGACGACGCCTGGATGGCCCGGCGCGCCGGGAGCCGGGCCGAGCACGCCCCCATGAGCGTCTACGAAGTGCACCTGGCCTCCTGGCGGCCCGGCCTGGGCTACCGCGAGCTGGCCACCGAACTGCCCGCCTACGCCAAGGCGCTGGGCTTCACCCATGTCGAGTTCATGCCCGTGGCCGAACACCCCTTCGGCGGCTCGTGGGGCTATCAGGTGTCCTCCTACTACGCCCCCTCGGCGAAGCTCGGCAGCCCCGACGACTTCCGCGCCCTCGTGGACGCGCTCCACCGGGCCGGCATCGGCGTCATCATCGACTGGGTACCCGCCCACTTCCCCAAGGACGACTGGGCCCTGGCCCGCTTCGACGGCACCGCGCTGTACGAGCACCCCGATCCGCGCCGCGGCGAGCACCCCGACTGGGGGACCCTCGTCTTCGACCACGGCCGATACGAGGTACGCAACTTCCTGGTGGCCAACGCCGTGTACTGGTGCGAGGAGTTCCACATCGACGGCCTGCGCGTCGACGCCGTCGCCTCCATGCTCTACCTCGACTACTCCCGCCCCGACGGCGCGTGGCTGCCCAACGCCTACGGCGGCCGCGAGAACCTCGAAGCGGTCGAGTTCCTGCAGGAGATGAACGCCACCGTGACCCGGTGCTGCCCGGGGGTGGTGACGATCGCCGAGGAGTCCACCGCCTGGGACGGCGTGACGCGCCCCACCGATGACGGTGGGCTCGGCTTCACCCAGAAGTGGAACATGGGCTGGATGCACGACTCGCTGTCGTACATGGCCCAGGACCCGATCCACCGGCAGTACCACCACCACGCCATGACCTTCCCGATGGTGTACGCGTACACGGAGAACTACACCCTGCCCATCAGCCATGACGAGGTGGTGCACGGCAAGGGGTCGCTGCTGACGAAGATGCCGGGCGACCGCTGGCAGCAACTGGCCAACCTGCGCGCCTTCCTCGCCTTCATGTGGGCTTTCCCGGGCAAGCAACTCCTCTTCATGGGGCAGGAGTTCGCCCAGGATACCGAGTGGTCCCACGAGCGCGGCCCGGACTGGTCACTTCTGCGCCACGCCCCGCACCGCGCCGTACGCGATCTGGTGCGCGACCTCAACCGCCTCTATCTCGACGACCCCGCGCTGTGGAGCCAGGACACCAGGCCGGAGGGCTTCCGCTGGATCGACGCGGACGCCGCCGAGGACAACGTCTACTCCTTCGTGCGCTACGCACCCCGGGGCACACCCCTGGTGTGCGTGTTCAACTTCCAGCCCACCGTGCGCCACGACTGGACTCTGGCCCTGCCCGAGGCGGGTCACTGGAGCGAAGTGCTCAACACCGACGCGGCGCGGTACGCGGGCTCCGGGGTCACCAACGGCGAGCCGGTCCACGCCCTCGACCAGCCCCTCCAGGGCCTGCGGGCCAGCGCGAGGGTGACGCTGCCCCCACTGGGCGGCGTGTGGCTACGCAAGCAGTGACCTACCCGCGACCTGAAGGAGGCACCATGCCCGCTCCCCGCCTCAGGACCACCCCTCTGCCCGGAATCGGCGTGCAGTACGAGCTCACCACACGGCGCCACGACACCCTGTCGGTGATCGCGCACCACGACCGCCGGCGCACCTTGAACGTGCACCATGACGACGACCCGGACTCCTGCGGTCTCTCGCTGGCGCTGACCGCCGCGGAAGCCCTGTCCCTCGTCGACGCGCTGTTACCCAGCCACAACAACCCGAACCTGCTGCACACCAGCGACTTCGGGCTGATCGCCGAGCGGATCACCATCACCGGCACCTCGCACTGGAACGGCCGCACTCTCGGGGAGACGCGCATGCGTACCCGGACCGGCGCCTCCGTCGTCGCCGTCATGCGGCGCTCCCACGCGATCCCCTCGCCCACCCCCTCCTTCCGCATGCACGGCGGGGACATCGTGATCGTCGTCGGCACCCGGGAGGGCGTCGACGGCGCCCACGAGATCATGGAGCGGAGCTGATCACATGCACTCCGCGGTCTTCCTGATCGAGTTCGGCGCGGTCGTCCTCGTCCTCGGACTGCTCGGCCGCTTCGCCGTGCGACTCAAATTCTCACCCATCCCGCTCTACCTGCTGGCCGGGCTCCTCTTCGGCGCGGGGGGCGTCGTTCCGCTGGCCGGCAGCGAGGAGTTCATCGAGGTCGGCGCCGAGATCGGCGTCGTGCTCCTGCTGTTGATGCTCGGTCTGGAATACACGGCCGGGGATCTCGTCGCGCACCTCAAGACGCACGCCCCCGCGGGCGGCGTCGACTTCCTCCTCAACGCGCTGCCCGGCGCCGCCGCGGCACTCCTGCTGGGCTGGGGACCGGTGGCCGCCGTGGTGCTGGCCGGCGTCACCTGGGTCTCCTCGTCCGGCGTCATCGCCAAGGTGCTCGGCGATCTGGGGCGGCTGGGCAACCGGGAGAGCCCCGTCATCCTCAGCGTCCTCGTCCTGGAAGACCTCGCGATGGCGGTCTACCTGCCGATCCTGACGGCGGTGCTCGCCGGTTCTGGCTGGCTGGCCGGCGGCCTCACCCTCGCCATCGCGCTCGCCGCGGTCGGCACCGTCCTGTTCGTCGCCGTGCGCTACGGGCGTGTCATCTCCCGCTTCATCTCCAGTGACGACCCCGAGAAGCTCCTGCTCGTGGTGCTCGGCACGACACTGCTGGTGGCCGGTATCGCGCAGCGTCTGCAAGTCTCCGCCGCCGTGGGCGCGTTCCTCGTGGGAATCGCCCTGTCCGGAGAGGTGGCCGAGAACACGCATCACCTGCTGATGCCGCTGCGGGACCTGTTCGCCGCGGTCTTCTTCGTGTTCTTCGGCCTGAGCACCGACCCCAGTACCATCCCCTCGGTGCTGCCGCCCGCCCTCGTGCTCGCGGTGCTCACCCTGCTGACCAAGGTCGCCACCGGCCACTGGGCCGCGAAACGCTCCGGCATCGCCCAGCGGGGCAGATGGCGGGCCGGGGGCGCACTGGTCGCGCGCGGTGAGTTCTCCATCGTGATCGCCGGGCTGGCCGTCTCGGCCGGAGCGGTCGACCCCTCCCTCGGCCCGATGGCCACCGCCTACGTCCTGCTGCTGGTCACCCTGGGCCCGCTGGCGGCCCGCTTCACCGAGCCGATCGCCGGGCGGATCATGGTGTGGCGGGGCAAGGAGTATCCCGTGGCGACCTCCCGGCGGCTCGTGGTGCTGGCCCGGCCGGTGGAGCCGAAGCCGTCCACCGCGGCCACCGACTGACGGAGGGACCGAAACGGAACGTGGCCCACCATGCGGAACGCGGTGCGCCACGTACGAAAGTCGCTCCTTTCCAGCCAGCGGCTCCCGGCCCCCGCCGCCTGCCCTGAACACCCTCTGAGCTGGCTCTTCACCTCCTCCGCCCGTGCAGTGAGGCCCCTCAGGCCTCCGCTGTACGGGCGGAATCGGCCTATGGTCCTTCTCGCCCGCCCGGACACCTGCGGCGGGAACACCTTCATCGAGAAGAGGACCCATGCCGCTCTCCCGTACCCGCCGCTGGATCAGTGCCCGCGCCCTGGCTTGCGCCTGCGCGCTCATCGGCGTCGTCCTGTCGCCGGCCACCGAGGCCGACGCCCGTACCGAAGCTCTCACCGTGGCGCGGGCCATCTCGCTGCCCGGGAACCAGGCCTACCCGGAGAGCATGGCCGTGGACCCGGGAACCGGGGATGTGTACGTCACCTCGTTCACCACCGGTGCGGTCTACCGTGCCCGTGCCGGACAGACGCGGGCGGAGGTCTTCCTGCCCGCGGGCACCGACGGCCGGACCCAGGCCATGGGGACCGAGGTGGACCGCCACGGCCGGCTGTGGGTCGACGACGCGAGCGGGGTGACGGTGTACGACACGGTCCACGGCACGCGCCTGGCCCGCTTCGTCAGCCCCACGCCGGGCGCCTCGCTGCTCGACGATATCGACATGACGCCGGACGGCACCGCCTACCTCACCGACTCGCTGCTCCAGCTCGTCTACCGGCTGCCCGCCGCCACCATCGAGGACACGATCGCCGTCGCGGGGACCACCACCCTGAGCGTCGGCTTCGATCTGAACGGGTTCGTCGCCGCGCACCCCCAGGGGGCCATCACCCTCAACGGCATCGAGTCGGACGCGGACGGCACCTACCTCATCACCGCCGACATGGCCTCCGGCGAACTCTTCAGACTCGAGCCCGCCACCGGCGGCATACGCAAGATCACCGTGAGCGGCGGCACCCTCCTCTCCGCCGACGGCCTGCTGTGGGAGAAGAACCAGTTGTGGGCCGTCCAGTTCGCCTCGGACGCGATCATCCGGCTCACGCTGTCGGCCGACCGTACGACCGCGACCGTCACCAGCCGTCTGGGCGACGCGGCGCTGCAGCATCCCACGGCGCTGGTGCGCCTGGGCGGGTCCCTGCACGTCCTGCGCTCACAGTTCGGTTCCGCCACCCTCGACCTGCCGTTCTCCGTGGCCAGGGTGAGCGGTATCTGACACGGCGGAAGCCCGCTGCCGGGGTGTAGTCGGACACCCGGCAGCGGGCTGTGGCGGAGCGAGGGCGGGGTTCAGCCGCCCGTGGTGACCGGGGTGCCGTCGTCGGCGGCAGAGTTCCGCGCGAGTGCGACACTGACCGGGGCGGCGGGGGAGGGCACCTTCAGGAACCGGGTCGCCCACACCGCGGGCAGGGAGATCACCGCGAAGACCAGAGCGGTCAGCGGGACGTCCTCGATGCCGAAGGAGGCCAGAGCCCAGCCGCCGATCGCGGCCCCCGAGGCGACGCCCACGTTCGCAGCCGAGGCGCCGAGCGTGGCGGCCAGGTCGCCGCCCTGACCGGCCAGCGAGATGACGCGCAACTGGAGCGCCGGGGTGACACCGAAACCGACCACACCCCACAGGGCCAGGGCCACCCCGACCATCGGCTTGCTCTCGCCGAAGACGTAGAGGCCCGCCAGGCCCACGATGAGGACGGTGTTGCCCACGAGCAGCGTCCGCGAGGCGTTGACATCGGCGAACCGTCCGCCGGCGAACGTGCCGATCGCACTGAACACACCGAAGATCATCAGGAAGACGCTCACCATGGCGCCGTCGATGCCGGTGACGTCCTCCAGGTACGCCGCCAGATAGGTGAAGGCGACGAACTGCGACCCCATGAGCAGTACTTGGGCCCCCAGCATGGCAAGGACCCGGGGATGGAAGGCGTGCCGAGCCTGCGAGGTGAGATCACCCGAACCGCTGCCCCTGACCGCGGGCACCCCGAACACGATCACGGCGAGGGCGATACCGCCGAGGACGGCCACACCGGCGAACGTGGCCTGCCAGCCGAGGCTCTGGCCCAGCAAGGTGCCCAGCGGCACGCCGAAGACCGTGGAGACGGAGATACCGCCGAAGACGAGACCGACCGCCTGGCCGCGGTGTTCCGGGGCGACCAGGCCGGTGGCGACGGCGGAGGCCGCACCGAGGAACAGGCCGTGCAGGGCACCGCACAGCACGCGCGCGGCCACCAGCAGACCGAAGACACCGGCGAAAAGGGCGGCCACGTTCCCCAGGACGAAGACGGCCAGGGCAGCGCACAACAGCGTGTGACGCGACATCCTGATGGTCGCCGCGGTGACGATCGGGCCGCCGATCGAGATGCCGAGCGCGTAGGCGGTGACCAGCAGGCCGGCCGTGCTCAGGGAGACGTCCAGATCGTCGGCGATGAGGTTGAGGACGCCGACGATGACCAGTTCGGCGGTCCCGATGGCGAAGGCGCCCAGACCGAGGGCGCCCAGGGCGAGGTTGTTGCGGGGCTTACCGGCCCCCGGTGCGGTGGCGGTGCTCATGGGAGGGCCACTCCTTGGAAGAGAACGGAAGAGGGGGCGACGGCGCGATCAGGCGTACTGCAGGTTCAGCCGGGCTATGCGCCCGTCGCGGACGTCGAAGGCGTAGTGGGCTTTGAACCCGCCGCGTCCCCCGGGGGCGAACCGCACCAGCAGCGTCGTCCCGTCGCGGGTGGGCGTGTTCTTCAAGACGGTGAGACGGCCGCCGATGACCTCGTCGCGGGCCCAGTCGCGGATCTCGTCCCGGCCGTTGAACGTGCGATCGACGTCGATGAGCCGGGCGTCAGGACGGAACGCGCGCACGAGCGCGTCCAGGTCCTCGCGGGCCACCGCGTCGACGTAGGCCTGGGCGGCGGGGTCCACCGCCGCGTTCTTTCCGCGGCTTCCCGAGGTGGCCTCAGGGGTCGCGCCGGCCGTGCTCTCGGTGCGCGTGGTGGGTGACGCCGTCGGCCGCGCGCCGTGCGGGGAAGCGTCCCCCTGCGCGGAGCAGCCGGTCAGCAGCGCGGCGGCCAGCGCCACGGCGGATATCGAAGGACGGTGGCGCATGGCAGTCTCCTCAGGGGGACGGCGGTCGGACGTGGCGCGAGGGATCACACGTGCTCGGCGTCGCACGCGTACCGGGCCCGGAACAGGGCCGTGAACCCCGCCGGGCCGAAGGGCGGGGGGAGGTGGGGCCGGCGTCGAGGCGGTCGCCGATGACCGCGTCGCGACGCCGGCCCTCGATCGCGGCGCGGCCGTGGAGCCGGGACGGGCCGGGCCCGGCGTCGGCCCAGGCACGCACGGCAGGAGCCGGCGTCGCCGGATCATGCCTCGCGGGAGGGCCGCGCGGAGTGTCCTGCGACGCGTCCCGCACGCGCACCGGCGCCGAGAGGCGCGAAGAACAGGTGGGGAGCCACCTCCACCACTCCGGCGAAGGACCGCGACCCACTCACCAGTCGATCCTTGTGCGGTCGCGGAAGAAGCCGCCGCTGGGACCGGAATCGGGCAGCCGCGCCAGCCAGGCCACCGTGTCGGCACCCTGCTCGACACTCGTCGGCGCCGCTCGGCCCCCCATGTCGGTACGGACCCAGCCCGGACAGACCGCGTTGACCTTGACGCTGGACGGAACGGCCGCGGACACCACCAGCGTCAGCGCGTTGAGCGCCGCTTTGGAGATGCCGTAGGCGGCGGGGGAGGGCACGTTCCCGTTCAGCGCTCCGAGACCGGAGGACACGTGGACCACGCGACCGTAGCCGCGCTCCGCCATGCCGGGGCAGAACGCCTGGCAGGTGCGGAACGCTCCCAGGAGGTTGACGTCCAGGGCGTGGCGCAGAGTGTCCTCGCCGAGGGAGAAGAACGCGTCGGTGGGATAGATCCCGGCGTTGTTGACGAGTACGTCGACGGCGACGCCGTCATCGGCCAGCCGCCGGGCGCACGCCGCGACACTCCCGGCATCGGTGACGTCCAGTTCCTCGATCCGGATGTGCGCGCTGCCGAGGGTACGGGCGGCGGCCTGGCCGCGCGCGCGGTCACGCGCGGCCAGTACGACGTTGAGCCCGGCCCGGTCCAGCTGACGGACGGTTTCGAGACCGATCCCGCGGTTGGCGCCGGTGACGAGGGCGGTGCGTGTACGTTCCCGGCTCATGAGCTCGGACTCCCCGCCGCGTTCAGACCTTGTAGCGCTGCTTGACGTCCTCGGCGAAACCGAGGTAGTCGCGCAGCGGCCAGACCGTCTCGAACTCCAGGTACTCGCGCATGGGCAGCCTGCCCAGAGCGGTGCGGTCCAGTTCCTCGGCGTCCGGCGATTCGATGATGGCGATGACCCGCTTCTGCGCGGCCACCTTCCAGATCCCGACGCAGAAGCCCGAGTCCACTGTCTCCTGGGCGTGCGCCGCTTCTTCCTGTTCGAGCTCCCACAGCTCGTCGAGGCTGATGCGCCCCTCGTGCTTCCACTTCATCTGTACGTAGAACAGCATGGGGTGACTCCAAGTCTGTGCGGAGGCGGTCGGCGGGAGTGATCCGGGGAATCAGCGGGCGCCGCGGGTGCGGATCAGCTCGGTGAGCGCATGGCCGGCGCCGAAGACCTCGACGGCCAGGTCGAGCGGCGTCTTGCCGTCGTGGCCGCGCAGATCGAGCCGGGCACCGGCTTCGACGAGGGTGCGGGCGCAGTCCTCGTAACCGTGCCAGAGCGCGTCGTGCAGCGGGCTGTAGCCGTTGGTCGCGCCCTGGAAGTCGAGGTCGACACCCGCCTGCCGGACCAGGATCTCGGTGATGCCCGCGTGTCCGTTGTAGACGGCCTTGTGCAGCGGGACCGCGCCGAAGGTGGGCTCCACGGCGTTCACGTCCGCGCCGGCCGCGAGCAGCAGCTCGACGATCTCGTCGTGCCCGTCACGGCAGGCGACGAGCAGCGGGGTGTGACTGTCGTTGAAGCCGCTCAGGTTGGGGGAGCGCTCGTCGACGGCGGCACCGGCCGTCAGCAGCTTGCGCACCTGCTCGGTCTCGCCCTGCGCGGTCGCCGCCATCAGCTCCTGGCCGGCCACCGCACGCTCGTCCGCGGCCCGCCGGGCCTTGAGGTGTTCCTCGGCGCGGAGCAGCTGGTCCTTGCCGAAGGTGTTGACGTTCAGCTCGTAGGCGAAGTGCTGCTCCAGCGAGAAGCCGTAGTGCGTGTAGACCTGCAGCACGGTGCCCTGGTCCAGGAGGTACGCGACGATGTCCGGGTACTTGTACCAAAGGGCGTCCATCAGCGCGGTGTGACCGGTGGTGGGCGCCACCGCGTCGACGAAGGACCCGGCCTCGACCAGAGCCCGCACCACCTCGAGACTGCCGCCCTGGCAGGCCTTGTGCAGCGCGGTGGCACCGGCCCTGCGGTCGGTGGTGAGTACGTCGGCGCCGGCCCCGATCAGGGTGCGGACCGTGGGGGCGTCCGCCTGGCCGGCCGCGATCATCAGCGCGGTCAGGCCCGTGTCCGCCTCACGGTGGCTCGCGTCGGCGCCTGCCGCGAGCAGCTCGGTGACCTTGGCGGTGTCCCGGGCACGTACGGCCAGGATCAGTTCGGCACTCATCAGGCGGCCTCCTGCCCCGACACGTCACCGCGCAGGGCGCGGATGATCTGCGAGGGGTCCGTGTAGGACTTCCAGCGGATGATCTTGCCGTCCCGCACCGTCAGCCACTGGATGAACTCGATCTCGAACTCGACGCCGGTGCCCCGCACGGTGGACATCTCGTGGATGACCCCCGCGGCCTGGTCGTCGTCGACGACCAGATTCACCAACTTCTCGAAGCGGACGTCCACGGCGCCGGTGAAGACCTTCAGGGTCTCCAGGACGGCCTCCCGGCCGCGGTAGCTGCCGATCCACTTCATGTCGTCGTTGTAGCCGGGCACCGGCGTGTAGTTGATCCACTCGACATTCTCGTCGAGTGTGTCGAGGGCGGTCTCGAAGTCGCCCGAGGTCAGTGCGTCGAACCACCGCCGGACGACTTTCCTGGTTTCTTCCGTGACGTTGCTCATGGACTCTCCTAGAAGGGGAAGGAATTCCAGGAAAATCCTCGGTGAGAAACCTGGAAAGCGGCAAGGAAATGGTGGCCGACTTTCTGATATCGCTTTCTGCTAATCGGCGGACTGGGCCTGGGCGGCGCGGGCGAACAGATGCTGGTTTCCGTCGGCCCACGTGGCCGTCATCACCACGCCGTTGATCCGCCAGCCCTGTGCCGTCCGCTCGAGGTCGATGCGGTAGGTGCCGGCGAGCGTCCACAGCGGGCCGCCGTGCTCGTTGGGCATGCGGTGCGTCGCCTGGAACATGGCTGTGGCGACCGCGCTGTCGCCCCGCACGTCCACCAGGAAGTTGCTCAGCAGGTGCTGGGTGGCCGCGAACTGGCCGAGCAGCCCCGACCAGGCGCCGATCAGGTCCTTCCTGGACACCGGGCCCGGTTCGCCGCCGTTGAGACTGGTGTAGTCGAGCATGATCTCCTCGCTGAAGACGTCCTCCAGCGCCTGCCACTCACGCTGGTCGATGTACCAGCCCATGCGCGTGCAGGTCTCGATGACGTCCAGCCGGTCGGCCACAGAACTCATGGATCCTTCTTTCTTCAGTGATAGAGGTGTGCCATTTTCTTGGTCCAGCGATGATCGCTGAGCAGGGCGGCGCCGATGAGGACGCCGAGCAGGATGACTTCAGCCACCGCCGACCCGGAATGGCCCATGGGGATGGCCAGGACGGCGAGCAACGCGGCGGTGAAGTGGAACCTTTGGGGGCCGATCTTCAGGATCCTGTGGAACCACGCGATGCCGCCGAGGTACAGCGCGACACCACCGGCCAGTGCGACGGAGGGGGCCGTGGCCAAGGGCTCGTAGGGGTGCACGATGGTCTTCTTGACGGCCGCGGCGATCAGGATCAGCCCCAGCAGCATGGGAACGTGCGCGTAGAAGAAGGCGGCGAGCGCGAGTCGTGAGCGGCTCACCGCGTCCTGGCGCTCCAGGGCCAGTTCGGCGCGCCACGCCTTCTCGGACTCGTCGAAGTACACCCACCACAGACCTGCCGGGATGACGAAGATGAGCACGGCGGTGGTCACCACCGACGGCCCCGCCTGGCCACCGTCGGTGCCGATGCCGAGGGCGAGGAACGAGTCGCCGAGCGCGATGATCATGAGCAGTCCGTGGCGCTCGACGAAATGCCCCGGCTTCAGTTCGAAGCCCGACACCCCCGTCACCACGGGTGCGACGATCTCCAGGGCGACGGCCGAGGCCCACAGCGCGTAGACGACCCAGCCGTCCAGGAAGCCGGCGCAGATGATCAGCGCCGCGCCCACCGTGTGGAATGGGGCGATCCGCAGCATGGTGTGGGCCGCCCCGGTGCCGCCCGAGGCGAAGAGAGTCGCGTGTACGGAGACGATCACCAGATAACCGATGCCGAATGCGACACCGTCCCCGTCGAAGGCGTTGGGTGTGGCCAGACCGATGATCAGGAAGGAGGCCATGCCGAGCAGCAGCAGGATCCGGTGGTGCCTGCGGTGCGGGGGGAGATGGTTGGTGAGCCACGCGTACCCGCCGTACATCCACCACAGGAGCCAGAAGACCAGCAGGACCTGGCCGACTCCGCGCAGCGTCATGTCACGGCTGAGGACTCGGGCGAGTTGGGTGAAGTTGAAGACGAACGCGAGGTCGAAGAACAGCTCCAGGGTCGTGACCCGTGCCCCACTTTTCGGAGGGGGCTCAGGGATAGCCGCCGCGGGCCCCCCGGATCTGTATTCCCGACCCTCGAAGGGGGAATTCCCCTGCGTGGGTCTCGAATGCTCTGGGACGTCTTCTACTTGGTGCGCGGAAGTCGTTTGAGGCATGTCCGTAAATCTATCGGTGCACAGGGTGACGGAGGCAAAGAAAACAAACGCACATCATGAGGTCCGGCCCGACAGCTCCGGCCGCCTTCAATTCAGTACGGACCGGTAGACGGCGTGCGCCCGCCGGGCGGCCACGTCCCATCCGAACTCCTTCCGTGCCCGCGCCAGTCCGGCCGCGCCGAGGCGGGCGGCGTGGTCCGGATCGGCCAGGAGCCGGTTGACGGCGGCCGCGAGGTCGGCCGCGAAGCGCTGGGGGTCCAGAGGGGTGCCGCTTCCGTCCTGCTCCTGCTCGACGGGCACCAGCAGACCGGTCTCCTCATGGGCGACGACCTCCGGGATACCGCCCGTCGCGGTGGCCACGACGGCTGTGCCACAGGCCATGGCCTCCAGGTTCACGATGCCCATCGGCTCGTACAGGGACGGGCACACGAACACGGACGCGTGCGTGAGGAACTGCAGGAGGCCGGCCCGGTCCAGCATGCCGTCGATGCGCACGATCCCGTCCCGGACCCGCCGCAGTTCGTCGACCAGCGCCGCGGTCTCGGCCGCGATCTCGGGAGTGTCCGGCTGCCCGCAGCACAGCACGAGCTGGGCCCTGGGGTCCATGGCGAAGGCGGCACGCAGCAGTTGGGGCAGTCCCTTCTGCCGGGTGACGCGACCGACGAACAAGACGATGGGCCGCTCGGGGTCCACCCCGTGCTGTTCGAGCGCCTCCGTGCGCTCGTCGGGACGGTAGGCCCCGGTGTCGATACCGTTGTGCACCACGTGCACCCGGTCGGGGTCCACGCCGGGATACACCCGCAGGATGTCCTGACGCATACCGTCCGAGACGGCGATCAACGCGTCCGCGGTCTCCAGTGCCGCGCCCTCCACCAGCGAGGACAACGCGTAGCCGCCGCCCAGCTGTTCGGCCTTCCAGGGGCGCAGCGGTTCGAGGCTGTGGGTGGTGACGACGTGCGGAACGCCGTACAGCACCTGCGCGAGCCGGCCCGCCCCGTTCGTGTACCACGTGTGGCTGTGGACCAGATCCGCCCCCGCGCAGCCCGCGGCCATCTCCACGTTCACCCCGAGGGTGCGCAGGGCCGGGTTCGGCGCGGCGGACAGCGCCGGTTCCGCGTAGGCCGTCACGTGCGGTGCGTCGCGCGGCGCACCAAAGCAGCGCACCTCCAGGTCGACCAGTGCGCGCAGCTCGGTGGCGAGTTCCGCGACGTGGACGCCGGCACCGCCGTAGATCTCCGGGGGGAACTCCTTGGTGAGCAGATCGACGCGTATCCGGGACGAAGGGGCGGGCGACGGCACAGGCATGGGGGACTTCCTGGAATCCGGGGGTGAGAGGTCGGGGCTTCGGCGGGCGGGACGATCGTCGGCACCTCTACACGGCGGACGCCGACATGACGACGGGCCAGCCGCGCTTCTGGGCGAGTTCGAGGCTGTCCGCCGGACAGCCACCGCAAGTGAGGACACGTGGATTGCCCACGACGCTCAGCAGCCCCGTGCCGGCGCACCAGTCCCCGTAGCCGAAGCAGCTGGCCGGGTCGATGCACAGGCGGGCCATGGCGTCGATGACCGCCGCGCACTTCTCCAGTTCGCCGGTGGCGTACGGGGAGAGCCGCACCAGGAGCTCCTCGGCCGCCAAAGGCCGGGGCGGGCGCTGGTGGGCCTCCATGACGAGCACCACCAGATCCCCTTCTGCCCGGTGCCTGGCCAGCGCCTGCTCCAGGGCCGGCTCCTCGTCCGCCGGACGCGCGAGATGGGTGAGGTCGAAGAAGGCAGCGCGTCGCATCGGTCCCAACATGCCCGTCTCCTGTTCTCGTGCCCCGCACGCGTCCGCGAGCAGCCCGGATCGCCGACGCGGTGCCCGCTGTCACTCGCAGTGACTTTAACGGCGTCCCGGGCTCTGCCGCGAAAAGCGACGTTGTACAACCTGAAGTCGCGCCCCGTGCGCGGGGACCGGGGCGGGGGCGATTTCTTCACCAGCGATGGCGCTAGTTGTCAAACTTCCTGTAAAATTCGTGCGGCCATGTTGATGACTCACCACTAAGCCCGGAGGACGACTGTGGACAGCACCGCCGAAGACGGTGAAGGCACCGGCCGACGGCTTCGTGACCTCCGCCGTGCCCGGGGCCTCAAACAGCAGGACCTCGCCAGCGGCGACGTCTCGGTGAGCTACATCTCGCTGATCGAGTCCGGCAAGCGCACACCGTCGAGCGCCGTCGTCGCCCTCCTCGCCGAACGCCTGGGCTGCACCACCAACTACCTGCTCACCGGCCAGGACGAGACCCACACCCGGGAACTGGAGCTCAAGGCGGCGTTCGCCGACCTCTCCCTGCACGACGGGCGCGCCGGGCAGGCCCTGCAGGCGTTCAGTGAGGTCCTCGCCTCGACGCCCGTCCTTCCCGAGGACACCGTGCGGCGCGCTCGCCTGGGCCAGGCGCTGGCGCTGGAGCAGCTCGGCCGTCTGGAGGCCGCCGTCCAAGCCCTCACCGTGCTGTACGAGGACCCGCGCTGCGTCGCGGGCTCGGCCCAGTGGAGCCAGGTGGCCACGGCGCTGGTCCGCTGCCACCAGTCGCTCGGCGACAACGTCCTGAGCGTCGAGATCGGCGAACGGGCCCTGCGCCGGCTCGACCAGCTCGGTTTGCAGGCCACCGACGACCACATCCAGCTGGGTGCCGTCCTGGTCGGCTGCTACCGCTCACGCGGTGATCTGGCCAAGGCCCGCCTCGTTTCCGACCGTCTCATCAGGGTGGCCGACGAGTGGGGCGGCCGGATCGCGCGGCGAGAGACCTACTGGAACGCGGCCCTGGTGGCGCAGTCCCAGGGGGACGTCGACCAAGCCCTCGCACTGACCGAGCGGGCCCGCGCACTGCTGGCCGAGAGCGACCACGTGCGTCACCGCGCCCTGCTCGCCGCCGCCTACGGGACACTGCTGCTGGACTGCGACCCGGCCGACCCCGAGCGGGCACACCAGCTCCTCGAACAGGCGCACACCCAGCTCGCGGACGTCGGAACACCGGCCGAACGGGCGCATGCGCAGACCCACCTGGCGCTCGCCTGTCTGCAGTTGAAGCGGACCGACGAGGCCCGGCAGCACGTGTCCCGGGCGCTGGAGTCGCTGCGCGACGAACCGCGCCCGGAGACGGTCCAGGCCCGCACCGTGCTGGCCCGCGCCCAGTTCGACGCCGGGGACGGCGCACAGGCCACCGACACGCTGGCGGCCGCGCAACAGCAGCTGCGCCAGCTGCGCCCCGGGCGGTCGACGGCAGGGGTGTGGCGCCAGATCGCGGATTTGTGGCAGCACCACGGATACGTCACCGAGGCGACGGCGGCCTATCAGCAGGCCCTCGCCGACGCCGGGCTGCCCGGCCAGGGCGTCGCCCCCGGCCGGGTGGGCGCCCTCTGAGCGCGGCGCCCGGTCGCGTCACCGGCTTGCCCCGGTGCCGGCGGGCCCCGTCGACATCGCCGAGCGGGCACCGCGGGTCGGCGTACGAAGCGCACCGAGGGGCGCCGCCCGTCTGCCCGCACGTCCCGTACGGATGACGATGTGGCGCCCCTCGGAAAGAAGCCGCCGGCCGGTGGGAACCCCCGGACGCGGCGGCCGGTCAAGCGGCCTGCCGGGCCAGTTCGTTCGCGCCGACGAAGACACTGGCCATGAGAGCGGGCTCACCGCTGCGGTTCGACCAGGCGTGCCGGTTGCCGCGCAGGACGACGCAGCTCCCCGGGGTCAGGCGGGTCTCGGAGCCGTCCTCCAGCTGGAGCCACAGCTCGCCCTCAAGGAGCACCGACATGTCCACGGTGCTGGTGGCGTGGTGGCCCTTCTCATCCGGTGTCAGGCACCGCAGCAGCCCGGGAAAGACCTCTTCGACCTCGGCCGCGAGTGCGCCGGGATCGCCCTCCGGCCCCCGGCCGGTCTCCGGCGGCCAGCGCAGGATCACGAAGCGCATCCCGCCGACCTCGGGGAAGTAGGGGGCGAAGGCGGCCTCGGAGCCGCCGTCGCCCAGGAGAGCGGCCTCGTTGCGCCCCCAGATCTGGTAGAACTCGACGCCGGGCAGCGCGCCCACGGTCAGCGGGGCCAGTGGTCCGCTCGCCTCGACCACCGAGGTGCCATCAGGCCGGCAGCCCGTGATCAGCCGCGAAATCGCATCGATCATGATGTCTCCAAGTCGTGTGGCGTGGCTCTTACCGCGCTGCGGGTACGGGGCGGCGCGTGGGCGCGAGTGCGCTCAGCGCTTCCTCGACGCGGCCGAGGGAACCGGCCGGGTCCGCGCCGGGACCGACGACGCGCGGGTCGAAGTTGAAGTCGAGGAAGACCTCGGTGGCACCCACGTCGTGCATCTGCTCGATGTCCGAGCGGATCTGGTTGATCGAACCGTTGAAGGGCGGGCGACCGGAACCGAGTTGCTCGCCGAGGAAAACGGTCGCCCGCACGACGACGCGCATGTCGTCGGCGCTCCGGCCGGCGCGTTCAGCCGCCTGGCGGACACCCGACGCGGCGTCGGCGACCTCCGCCACGGTGACGAAACCGGGGCTCACCCACCCCTGGGCCAGGCGGCCGGCCCGCGCCCAGGCCTTCTCGGTGGAGCCGCCGAGCAGCAGAGGGAAGGCCGGCTGGACCGGACGCGGGCGCACCAGGGTGCGGGGCAGTTCGGTGAACTCCCCGTGGAACTCCGCCTGGTCCTGCTCCCACATCCGGCGCAGCACCTCCACGTACTCCAGAGTGCGGGCCACCCGTCGCTCCATGGGAAGGCCGACGGCCCGGAACTCCTCCTCGGACCAGCCCTGCGCCAGGCCCGCGTCGAGCCTTCCGCCCGAGACCCGGTCGAGCTGGATGAGCTGCTTGGCCAGGACCGCGGGAGCGAAGAAGGGCGCATTGAGCACGGACACCCCCAGACGAATCCGCTCGGTGTGTCCGGCCAGGAAGCCGAGGGTGATGAGCGGTTCCGCCACTCCGTAGTGGAAGGCGGGCTGGAAGTCGGACGACCACTCGGCATCGTTGCTCTGCAAGGGGAAGAGCAGCCGGGTGAAGGTCCACAGCGACTGATAGCCGAGGGCCTCGGCCTGCTGGGCGACGCGCACCTGGGTGCCGGGGGTCGCCCAGGCGCCGGACAGGGGGACTCCCACGCCAAGAGAGCGGGCGGTGTCTCGGGGCACGGCCCTCACCCCTCGTCGGTGGTCGGGAACATGGCCCGACGGGCTTCAAGGGGTACCTGCTCGGCGAACCGGTAGGTGTCGTACAGCTCCCGGAAGAGCTTTATCCTGCCGTCCACCACACGGAAGAGTCCGTGGTAGACGTTGGTGTACTCCTGCCCGCCGGGCTGCACGATCCGCCCCGTGTACTCCACCAGCGCCCACTCGGGGTCGGCGAACGGCCAGGTGGCACTGACGGGCAGTTCGATGGACTGGGCGGCGCCGGCCACCCCCGTGTACAGACTGCGCAGTGCCTCGGCCCCCTCCAGCCGGGTGGGGCTGCCCGGCGGGGCGAACGGCATCTCCATCACGACGTCGTCGGCCAGGCAGGCGAACGCCGCTTCGAGCCGCCCACCGCCGATCTGGTCGAGGAAGTAGCGCCCCACTGACTGGGCGTCGCGCGGCGGGGCGAGCTGATCCTGCGTCATCTTCGTCTCCTTGTTCGCTGATCGGTCGAGAGTGACCGCGCCATCGTTTCCTTGTCAACAAGGAAGTCATATTCGATGACTGGTAGCTTGACAAACAGTCAAGCGACTTGGTTAGCATGGTGGTGCGGAGCGCGCCCAGCGCTGGCGCTACCTCGGAAGGGAGACCTCATGAACCCCAACGGTGACGTGCGCGTCGAGGGGGTGGTGTTCCCCAGTGAGGGCGCCGACCTGCGCGGCGACCTGTACCAGCCGGCTTCGCGGCCGGCGGGGGACGCCGCCCCCGTGGTGCTCGTCGTCGGCTCCTGGCTCACCGTCAAGGAGCAGATGGCGGGCCACTACGCGGCCGGACTGGCCGAACGAGGTCTGACCGCTCTCGCCTTCGATTTCCGCGGCTACGGAGCGTCCAAGGGCGACCCGCGTAACTTCGAGTCACCGGAGCGCAAGGTCACGGACATCCTCAACGCCGTCGACTATCTGAAGTCCCGGCCCGATGTCGACGCCTCCCGCGTCGGCGCCCTCGGGATCTGCGCCGGCGCCGGATACGTCGCCGTTGCCGGTGCGCGTGGCCCGCAGATCCGCTCCGTCGCCATGGTGGCTCCCTGGCTGCACGACGCGGCGCTCGTGGAGGACATCTACGGCGGTCCGGACGGCGTCCGTGAGCGGATGACTCTGGGCGAGGCGGCACGCGAGAAGTTCGAGGCGTCCGGCGAAGTCGACTACATCCCGGCGGCCAGCGACACCGACGAACGAGCCGCCATGTACGGTCCGTTCGACTACTACCTGCAGGCGGACCGGGGTGCCATCCCGCAGTGGGGCAACCGGTTCGCGGTCATGAGCTGGCCGCAGTGGCTGACCTTCGACCCCATCGCGGTCGCCCCCGACTGCACGGCCCCCACTTTCCTGCTGCACAGCCCGGACGCCGCTGTACCCGACGGCGCCCGTCGTTTCCACAAGGCCCTGACCGTGCCCAAGGAACTGCGGTGGACGACAGGCTCCCAGTTCGATTTCTACGACCAGGAATCGACAGTGGGCCCCGCCCTGGACTCCGTGCGTGACCACTTCGAAAGGACGCTGTGAGCAGGCGAGCTGCCGCCGGCTCTCCCTCCAGGGCGTCGGCGGCCGACCTCCGGCCGAGGCTGAGCCCCAACGCCACCGTCCTCGTCGCCTGCCTCGCGTTCTTCGTGATCACGCTCGACACGACGGTGGTGAACGTCGCCCTGCCGAGCATCGGCGCGCAGTGGGACGGTCAGGTCTCGGCGCTCCAGTGGGTGGTGACGGCCTACACCCTCCTCTTCGCCGCGCTGCTGCTGTCGGCGGGCGCGATCTCGGACCGCATCGGCGCCAGCAGGGCGTTCACGATCGGCCTGTCGGTGTTCACCCTGATGTCCGCGCTGTGCGGGCTGGCCCCCAGCCTGGACGTACTGATCATCGCGCGGGCCATGCAGGGAGCCGGAGCAGCGGTGATGATGCCGGCCTCGCTCGCCCTGGTGCGCCAGGCCTACGACGACCCCTCGCTGCGAGCCCGCGGAATCGCCTGGTGGACCGCGGGCGGCGGGGCCGCCGTCGCCGCGGGACCCGTCGTCGGCGGGGCCCTGACCACGGGGCTCGGCTGGCGGTGGATCTTCTTCATCAACCTTCCCGTGGGTGTCGTCGCGCTGGTCGGCATGTTGCGTGCCCCGCGATCCGCACGCGGCCAGGCGCCGATGGACCCGGTCGGCCAGGTCACGGCCGTCCTCGCCCTCGCGGCCCTGGTCTTCGCGGTGATCAACGGAGGCTCCAGCGGCTGGACGGACGCGGCCACCGTCGCCGGCTTCGTGGTGGCGGTCATCGCCGCCGCCGTGTTCCTGGCGGCCGAATCCCGCCAGAGCAACCCAGCCGTGCCGCTGTCGTTGTTCCGCAATCCCGCCGTGGCCGTGTGCACCAGTACCGGTCTGGCTCTCAACCTGGGGTACTACGGCCTGGTCTTCGTCTTCACGATCTTCTTCCAGGAGCACCGCGGAGCCTCGGCCCTGATGGCCGGCGTCATGTTCATTCCGATGACGGCCTTCACCACCTTGGTCAATCTGCTGGCGGGCAAGCTCACCAACCGCCACGGGCCCCGCCTGCCGCTCGTCATCGGACAGATCATCCAGACGCTGGGCATCCTCGGCCTGCTCTTCGTCACCGAGGACACTCCCACGCCCCTTCTGCTGGCTCTGCTTGTCCCCCTGGGCATCGGTGGGGGACTGGCGATCCCGCCGCTGACCACCGCCATGCTGGAATCAGTGCCGCACGAGCGGGCCGGGCTGGCGTCCGGAGTGCTCAGCGCGGCGCGGCAGTTCGGCGGAGCGATCGGTGTCGCCCTGCTGGGCGCACTGATCGCCGACTCGGCCCACTTCATGACCGGCATGCGCATCAGCCTCATCATCGGGGCCGCACTGCTGATCGTCACGACGCTGGGCGTCGTCCGCTTCCTGCCAGCCGGCCATCAGCACGTCAGCGCACCACAGCCGGGGCCCGCGGTGGCCACGGCCGACATCGTCCCGGCTTCCGCCGACGAACCCCGAACGAGCTGAGGGGCTGGACCACCCCCGGCCGCACGATCACCCCCGGAGCTCATCGACCGACCAACCCAAGGAGCACTGCTGTGGACTTCATGATCCATCTCGACGGTTCCCGCGTCTACGACCTGCCCGCCCAGGAGCGCGACGAGGTCGTCAAGCGCGAGCACGCGCACGCGCACGAACTCATCGCCGCAGGCGTCCTCAAGCACATCTGGCGCGTGCCCGGCCAGCGCGGCAACGTCGGCATCTGGTCGGCTGCCGACGCGGACGCGCTGGAGAGTGTGCTGGCGTCCCTGCCCATCCGTCCCTACGCGGATCTCAAGGTGACCCCGCTGGCCACCCACCCCCTCACCCTGGAAGCCGCGGAGAACCACGGCTAGCCGACCGCGAGCCCCCCGACGCCCCTCGCCCCCCGGCCAGGGGCGTCGGTCCGTGCCAGACGAGGTGTCCGTCATGGAGGAGCGATGAGCAACCCCTTTACGTTGTCCACCGAGGCGATCGTTCTGGCCGACATCGCGATCGTCCTGCTCGCCGGCGCGGCACTCGTGCCCCTCGCGCGCCGACTGGGGCAGCCCCCGGTCATCGCCGAGGTCACCGCCGGGATCATCCTGGGGCCCAGCCTTCTCGGCCTGCTTCCTGGCGATCTGCCCGGTCACCTCTTCCCCCCGGAGGCCCGGCCCGTGCTGTCCGCGGTCGCCCAGATCGGCCTGGTCCTCTTCATGTTCCTGGCCGGGTGGGACATGGACCCGCGTCACCTGCGCGGCCGGGGACCCGCGCTGACCTCCCTGGCGGCCGCCGCCGTGCTGACGCCGTTCGCGCTGGGTGCCGGGGCCGCGATGACCCTGCACGGGAACTTCGGCCCCCAGCACACCGACCGGACCGCCTTTGTCCTCTACCTGGCCACGGCGTTCTCCATCACGGCCTTCCCCGTCCTGGCGCGCATCCTCACAGACCAGGGGCTCGCGGACACGAGGGTCGGTCACCTGGCCATGGCCTGCGCCGCCCTCGGCGACGTCGCCGCCTGGTGCGTGCTGGCCCTGCCCGTGGCCATGGCGGGCACGGGCGAGAGCACGCACGCTGTCACCGTCCTCGCGCTGACCGGGGTCTTCGTCGCGGTCGTGGCCCTTCTGGTCCGTCCGCTGCTGGCCCGCTGCATACGTGACACCTCCGGCCCCGCCCTGCCGGCGGCGATCTCCGCCGCAGTGCTCCTGACCTCCGTCGCCACGACAGCGATCGGCGTCCACGCCATCTTCGGAGCGTTCGCCCTGGGCCTGGCCATGCCCCGCGACAGCCGGCCCGCCTTGCGCGCGAGGGTGGCAGTTCCCCTGGAGCACGCCGCGAGAATCCTTCTGCCCGTCTACTTCGTGACCACCGGCCTGTCCGTGGACATCAACAGCCTCCGTGCGAACGGCTACATGGTCCTTCTGCTGGTCGTATCGGTCGCCGTCATCGGCAAGTTCGCCGGCGCGGCGCTCGGTGCCCGCCTGTGGGCCATGCCGTGGAGGGAAGCGGGGGCCTTCGGCGTCCTCATGAACGCTCGCGGCCTCACCGAACTCATGGTCCTGGGAATCGGCCGTGACCTGGGCCTCATCAGCCCCCAGCTGTTCACGGTCATGGTGCTCATGGCGCTCATCACCACGGCCATGACCGGCCCACTGCTGCACCGGGTGTTCGCGGCCCCCTCCCCGCACAGTCCTCCCGCGCCGGCTGAGGCCACGCGCCCCGCCCCCGTCCGCGACTAGGCCGTGTTCTGTGAGAGGGCTCCGCTTCCTGGTCCTGTGGCCGGACGACCCAGGTCTTCGACGCGGGTCCGCCACCGTACGCCCGGGGAAAGTGCCACCGCCCGGCCCCCGCGCCAACGGTGCCCCCGCCCACCGAGGCCCGAGCCCCACGAGCCCGTCTGTTCCTGAACACCGGTGGGAAGCGGGCGAGCCCTTATCCCGTGAGGACGCTCGACGCCGCTACGCCGCTACGACGGTGCTCGTCAACTGAGGACGCTCGACGCCGCTACGCCGCTACGACGGTGCTCGTCAACGGAGCCGCAGGCGGCGTGGGGCACTTCGCCCTGCGACTGGCGAAGTGGAAGGGCGCTCGGGTCATCGCGGTGGCCTCAGGCGCACACGAATCGTTCTTGCGCGAGCTGGGCGCCGACCGGTTCGTCGACTACACCAAGAGCCGCCCCGAGGAACTCGTGCGCGACGTGGACCTCGTGCTCGACACCGTCGGCGGTCCGGACGGCAGGCGCCTCCTGCGGACGCTCAAGCGCGGCGGCGCCCAGTTCCCCGTACTCCCCGGGGACTTCGACGAGGAGGGGACCGCGGAGCTGGGCGTCACGGTCTCCAGCGCCCAGGTCCGCTCCAGCGGCGCGCAGCCGGCCGGACTGGGACGCCTGCTCGACGAGGGCGCGGTCCGGGTCGCGATCGACAGCACGTCCACACTCGCGAACGCCCGAGCCGCGCACGAACGCGCCGCCCGGGGACACATGCGCGGCAAGATCGTGCTCGTGGTCGCCTAAGGGCTGTCCCGTAACCCCTGGCGGGCGCGCGACGACAGCTGCGGCACCTCGCCGCGTTGCCGAAACGCCCGAATCGCTCCGCGATGAGG